>JAZUFS010000216.1:0-1767 GCA_045640805.1 Treponemataceae bacterium | reverse complement strand
GCTTGGCCTCCGACTTGTCACGCACAGCAGGATGCCGAGCGGAAGGCCGAGAATAAGCGAGAAAATCGTGGAAAAGAGAACCATCTCGAGAGTCTGCAGCGTTGATGTTCCAACAAGTGAAATAATCGTCTGAATGTTGCTCATTCTGCAGCCTCCCCTTTCGTAAGCTTTTCTACAATGACGCCTTCGCTTTCAAGATACTTGATGGCGGCGTCCACCTCGCTTTTCTCACCGGTTATGTCGGTAAGAAGCGTGCCTATTTCGTTTTCAGGAAGCTTCTGAATACCCCCTGCACGGATATTGAACTCTACATTGAACTTGCGTGACAGTTTTGAAAGCACCGGCTCTCCTGTCTTGCTGCCTACAAAGCGCAGTGCATATTCGCCGCCTTCATCTGACCAGCGGACCAGGTCTCCTTTATCGTCTTCCGGAGCAGACAGATGTGACAGGAAATCCTTTGTCACCGCTGACTTAGGATGCGTGAAAATCTCTTCAACAGTACCCTGCTCGACAACAGAACCAGAGTCAAGGACAGCGACAAGACTGCAGGCGTCACGTACTACTTCCATCTGATGGGTAATCATGACGACGGTCAGGTTCATCTTCTTCTGGATGTCACGGATAAGCTCAAGGATTGAGCGGGTCGTCTGCGGATCAAGAGCGCTTGTTGCCTCGTCGCAGAACAGGATGTCCGGCTTTGTCGCAAGTGCACGGGCAATGGCGATTCTCTGCTTCTGACCGCCTGAAAGCGTACTGATTGGAGCGTCACCGCGATCAGCAAGGCCGACGAGCTCGAGCAACTCCTGAACACGGGGTGCAATCTCTGCTTTTGGAACGCCGCAGATTTCAAGCGGATATGCAATATTTTTCGCGGCAGTACGTGAACTGAACAGGTTGAAGTTCTGGAAAATCATGCCGATTCTGCGGCGGCGCTGAATAAGCTCGTCTTTTTCAAGACCGTCTACGCGTTCATCATCATACCAGACCTCACCTGAATCTGGCTTTTCAAGCAGACTGATAAGACGCACAAGAGATGACTTACCGGCACCACTTTTTCCGATAATGCCGAATATGGTGTTTGACGGGATATTAAGACTGACATTTTGAACCGCGTGCACCGTGCCATACGTGCGGGAAAGCGATTCCAGACGAATCTGCATACAATACGACCTTACTGTAAATGATTATCTACTATATATATCATTGATATGGCTGACAGGTCAATTATTACAGGCTTCAGTCTGACAGGACAGAATCTACCAGGTGCTTGAAATCGGTATCCTGGCGGACACGAGAAGTATCAAGATTATCTGCAATGCGGAACACGCCGTCTTCTTCTCTGATTGACTCAATTTCCGGTTCAGATTCAATGCTGACGGCATTCTTACTGAAGTGTGACATAAGTCCCCGGATGAACGAGAACTCACGAACTTCATCCACAGGAATGAGCTCGGCTTCAATTTCCTCTTCAGCAGGCTCCGGTTCCTCGGCTGGTTCTGGCTCTTCAACAGGCTCTGGTTCTGGAACAGGGATGGAAATTTCTTCTACGGTCTGTACGTCGGCTTCATCGAGTTCTTCTACTTCTTCAACTGCCTCTACTTCATCAAGTTCTTCTACTTCTTCAACTGCCTCAACTTCGTCGAGCTCTTCTACTTCTTCTACAGCCTCAACTTCGTCGAGTTCTTCTACTTCTTCTACAGCCTCAATTTCGTCGAGTTCTTCTACTTCTTCTACAGCCTCAACTTCATCGAGCTCTTCTACTTCTTC
>JAZUFS010000215.1:0-3126 GCA_045640805.1 Treponemataceae bacterium | reverse complement strand
CCGCTTTCGGAAGAGGAGATCAATGCCTACGTTGCATCGGGCGAGCCGATGGATAAGGCCGGCGCCTACGGCATCCAAGGGCTCGGCGGTAAATTCGTTACCCGCATTGAAGGCGATTTCTTTACGGTGATGGGACTGCCCTGCGCGCGGCTCTACCGCGAACTGAAGCCTTTCGGCGTTCTGTAAACGAGGGAAAACAACAGCCAACCGAACGGCGCCGAACCGGACGGTTGGTTTTCTTATGTGTCAGCAAAAGGAAAGGAGAAAACCGTGAACAAAGCGTATTATCATCTGCCGGGACTGTTTGAGTTTTACGAGCTGTACGCACGGTTTCTGCCGCTTTTCAGGGAGAAGCGCGAGTGGTTCTATGACTGGTGTGATATCGGCTCTATTTATGGCGCGAGCGCTGATTGTTTGTGGGGCGGCGGCCGTGTCGGCTTCGGGGACGCTGATGCAAGTGACGTGCTCGCACTGCTTTCTGAGTATGGCATTTCAGCACGCCTCACGTTCAGCAATTCGCTGCTGAAACCCGAGCACCTGGCTGACAGGAAATGTAATAAGCTGTGTGCGCTGTTCGTGGAAAGCGGGCAGAACGGCGTCATTGTGCATTCTGAACTGCTGCTCGATTATTTACGCAAGACATATCCCGGACTGTATCTGGTCTCATCAACGACAAAAGTGCTCACTCGCTTTGAAGACCTGCGCGCTGAACTTGCACGACCGGAATTCGCGTATGTCGTACCTGATTTCCGGCTGAACAAATCGTTCGACAGGCTCGAAACGCTTTCTGCGCGCGAAAAAGAGAAAGTCGAGTTTTTATGTAACGAGTGCTGTCCCATCGCCTGTACAAAGCGTGCGCGCTGCTACGAGCAGGTCAGCAGGATGAGTCTTGGAGAGCGCGTCGGGGACTTTGGGTGTTACGGTGCAGACAGCTACAGTTTTTCGCGCGCCATGGAAAACCCGGCGTTCATCAGTGTGAAGGACATCCGGAAGCGGTACGAGCCGCTGGGTTTCACCAACTTCAAGATAGAGGGCCGCTCACTTGGAAGCGCGCTCATCCTCGAGTTCCTGCTGTATTACATGACAAAGCCCGAGGCCCAGCTCAAAGTGCGCGAGGCCATCTACCTGGACAGCGCACTCGATCTGTTCTAGATCTTATTCAGGTGGATGGCGAAACCGCCGATTGAGAGCGTCGTGTAGACGAACGAGAGCGGTGATTTTCCAGGCTCTCCGGTCCACTTTGCGGTGCTCATGTCAGGCTGGACGCCGAACTGTTTCAGGTAAGCAAGCGCGCGCTCGATGTTCCATGTCTTGATGGCAATGTGGCCGTGAATGCCCTTGCCGCTACCCTTCATCACTTCGAAACTTGTCGCGTCTGTTGTTGAGTTGCAGAACCAGCTGGCGTTGCCTTCTTTTCCGACAAGGCCGAACAGCTCGAAAAGTTTTGCGATGTCAGCGGCCTCGGCTGCATCCGCGCCGTTTACACCGATGTGTCCGAGCGTGAAACCGTGCATCCTTGTGACAGCCTCGCGTGAAAGCTTTGTGACGAGCTCGAGGTCATCCTTGACCATCCAGCTGCCGCCGATAGCAAGGATATTCTTCTGCTTAAAGTAGTCGCCCATATTGTCTGCGTTGATTCCACCGGTCGCCATGAACTTTACGTTCGGGAACGGACCTGCAAACGCCTTGAGCATAGCGACACCTCCTGCTGCCTCTGCGGGGAAGAACTTGAGCACATCAAGGCCGCGGCTCAGAGCCTGCTCTATTTCGCCAGGGGTTGCCACGCCGGGGATCATCGGAACGCCTTTTGAAAGCACGAAATCGATTACTTCCGGATTGAAGCCGGGAGCAACAATGAACTCTGCGCCTGCGTCAATGGCGCGCTGGGCATAGTCCTTGTTGATGACGGTGCCGGCGCCCAGAAGCATGGACGGGTAAGCCTTCTTGATTGCCTTGATGCCCTCTGCGGCAGCGTCACTTCTGAACGTAACCTCAGCCGCGTTGATGCCGCCATCAATCAGCGCCTTAGCCAGCGGCACCGCCTGCTCCACACTCGTCAATTTAATGACCGGAATAATTCCCGTATCGCGGATTCTATCTAATAACTCTGACATATACTCTCCTTATCTTTGGACGCGACCTGAGCCATCTCCGCCGGCGAGGGCGAGGACTTCGCTCTTCCGGGTCAGGTTGAAGTCGCCCGGAATAGTGTGCTTAAGGGCAGATGCGGCGACTGCAAACTCCAGTGCCTGCTGCTCGTTGTCAGCGTATTCCTGAAGGCCGAAGATGATGCCGGCGCTGAAACTGTCGCCGCCACCTACTCTGTCGACGATATCATCAATTGCGTATTTCTTTGACTGATAGAAGCCGGTACGTCCTGAAAGCACTGCTGACCAGCCGTTCTTGTCGGCGGACTTGCTTTCACGGAGGGTGACTGCCACTACCTGTACGTTCTTGAATTCATCCTTTACGGCCTGAGTCAGTTTCTTGTAATCATCTGCCTCAAGCTTGCCTTTCGTGACATCAACGCCAGGAGCCGTAATGCCGAGACACATCTGGATATCCTCTTCGTTGGCGATGACGACATCGACGAACTTTACAAGTTCACGCATGACTTCAGGCGCTTTCTTGCCATATTTCCAGAGTTTCTTTCTATAATTAAGATCCATGGAAACGGTGGCGCCGGCGGCCTTGGCAGCCTTCATGGCTTCAAGGGCGGCATCCGCTGCGTTCTGGGAAAGGGCCGGCGTAATGCCTGTCACGTGGAACCAGCAGGCGTCCTGCATGATTGCCTTCCAGTCAAAATCTGACGGCGCGGCTTTTGCAATGCAGCTTTCGGCGCGGTCGTACACTACGAGCGACGGACGCTGACATGCACCTGTCTCAAGGTAGTAGATGCCCAGGCGGCCATCTTTTACACGAGCAATACCGCTCGTGTCGACGCCGTGCTTACGGAGCTCTGAAATGGCGGCTTCACCCACTGCGTTGTCGGGAACTGCGGTGACGAAAGAAGCGTCTTTGCCGAATATGGAAAGGGAAACTGCGACGTTTGCCTCGCCGCCACCGAAGGTTGCTTCAAGCAGCGGAGACTGAAAAAGGCGTTCGTTTCCCGGTGATTTGAGGCGG
>JAZUFS010000214.1:0-3062 GCA_045640805.1 Treponemataceae bacterium | reverse complement strand
CTGCAAATATTGCTTTCTGCATGTTGAAAAACTACCTCATACTGACTTAACGGTCAAGTGATTTGACGCTCATTCTGATTGATGATATGGTATTCAGAGTGGCAAAACATCTTTTCGCTGTCATTTTAATATCTCTTCTCTGCTTTTCCTGCGCCTCTACAGATGAATCATACATGGAATCTGATGCTGTGTATGAAGATACGCAGCAGGCTGTTTTACCCGAAATCATACCTGAGCCCGAACCCGAGCCAGTAATTACGGAAACAGCAGTTCCTGCCATTGAAGAAGAACCCGATGTCATCATGGTCATGGAAGAATCTGTTCCAGAGCCGGAACCCGCCTCCATTGAGGAAATGGCCGTTCCAGAACCTGAACCCGAGCCGGAACCGGAAGCACCTGCACTTCCAGACAATCCGGAACTCAGTGAGGAATATCTTCGTTCCATAAGTAACCTTTCCGGAAAAGATGCAGTCATCGTGTCTCCTGAAGTGTTTGAAGAAGATAAAAATCAGATTTTCAAGATAATCAATGCCCTTGACCAGATAATGAAGAAAAAAGATTATGAGGGCTGGCTAACCTATCTCACTCCGGATTCAACCGAATACTGGAGCAACCGCCATAATCTGCTCGAACTTTCACGTCATCTTTTTTCAATAGATACTTTCCAGATAAACAATATGCGTGAATACTTCGAGTTTTTCTTCATCCCTGCGCGCCGTGGTCGTCTGGTTGATGAAATCCGCTATGTAACAATCGACCTTGTCAAGGTTGTGCAATATAAAAACAAAACTGATGTCATCTATTATTTCTTTGAGAAACAGGATGGCGTCTGGAAACTGAAGCTTGATACACTATAATGCACTAAATCATTGATTTTTTAGCATTATGGAAGTATAATTGATATGAATTGTCTTCATTCAGACAGTTCCATTGGAGGATTATTATGAATTTCAGGAAGTTTATCAGTATTTTAACTGTTCTTGTTGTATTTTCCGGTGCACTTGTTTTCGCTCAGAACAGGACAGAAACTACTGCTGAAGAAGATTACCTGAGTACATACAACAATATAGTAATCAAGAATTACGCAAGTAAGGCAGATTACGACAGCAAGATTTTCGCACTGCAGAAGATTGAGGAAGTCCTCGGCGGCGGAAATGGTGGCAACAGGGATCTTACTGAAATCAAGGAAACCTTGCAGGACCTTGCCGGTGAAGGTATTCTCGTACAGTCACGTACTGGTGGCCGTCTTGACAATAATTACCCGGATGTACGTGCTAAGGCATGTGAATTGCTCGGTCAGATTGGTTCACCGGAAGCAACTGACGTTCTGGAAAGCATCGTTCTTGCCGATACAGAACCACGCGTTGTTTCAGCTGCTGTCAAAGCAATGAGCAACCTGCAGAATGCCCGCTATGAGTCAATTGTCGAGACAATTGCCTGGGCAGAAAAGAAGTATTCACTCCTTAACCCTACAAGCAGCCTCGCATACGAGATTCTCGCTGCATATGAAAAGATTCTACCGAATCTTGAGGATAAATCAGTACTTATTGAAAGCACAGTTTCTATTGCAACCAATTACTTCTATGTTACACCTGTCCGCGAAAAGGCACGTGAACTTCTGAGTGTTTACGCATCTAACTGATTTTCAACTACTGAAACAAGACAAAAAAAAGGATGGCTTAGTGCCATCCTTTTTTTACGAGAGATACAGGATTCGAACCTGCCACCTTCGCCTCCGGAGGGCGACGCTCTATCCAAATGAGCTAATCTCTCACTTGGTAATAAAACTAATGAGTATTCCTCCTTTTGTCAAGGAATACGGGAGTTACAGATGGATCCGATAATACTGGCTTCTTCTTCACCGAGAAGACAGGACATTCTGAAAAAACTGAATGTCCCGTTCCGTGTTATTGTCCCCTCTTTTAAAGAAATTCTGCCACCCGATATTTCCGTGGAAGATGCTCCCGAGTATTTTGCTTCTAAAAAAGTCGAAGCCGTCGTCAAGCAATGCTCAAACAACCAGACTGTCGGCTGGGTACTTGGTGCGGACACAGCAATTATTTACGAGGGAAAACTTTACGGGAAACCGTCTGGCCGTGAAGAGGCTGAACAGTTCCTGCGTACATTCTCAGGCAAGACACATCAGGTAATTACTGCCATTGCAGTTTTTAACGGTGCACTTAATTACCTGGACACACGTGTCAGCCGGAATGAAGTTACATTCAAGACGCTCACCGACGAAGAAATTGAGTGGTATCTCAATACCGGTGAATGGCATGGTGTTGCCGGCGGATATCGTATCCAGGAGAACGCGGAACTCTTTATTACCAATATAAAAGGCTCAATTAGTTCTATCATTGGCTTGCCTATATTTGAGTTTTATGACATAATGCAGGAGCAAGGCTATTCCCTTCTGGAATAGTTTTTCCGTTATTGTATTTCCGCCGTTAGCGGTAAGTACAATGATGTATATCCTCCGTATGCCGGAATTTAAGACTTCTTTAAAAAAGTGTTTTGAATAATGGCTATCGTGAAAAAGAGTCAGGTGTAACCCACAGAGGTTACGATGAAGGAGTTTCTCTTATGGCAGTAGTAACCATGAAGAGTCTGCTTGAGTCAGGTGTACATTTCGGTCACCAGGTCAAGCGCTGGGATCCGCGCATGAAGAAGTATATCTTCGCTGAAAGAAACGGAATCCACATTATCGATCTGCAGAAGACAATTCTTGCAATCAAAGATGCTTATGATGCAGTACGCAAGGTAACAGCATCAGGCAAATCAGTTCTGTTCGTCGGAACAAAGAAGCAGGCACAGCAGGCTATCGCAAAGGAAGCTGAGCGCTGTGGCATGTACTATGTAAACAACCGCTGGCTTGGCGGTATGCTCACAAACTTCACAACAATCAAGAAGTCACTTCTCCGCCTCAAGAAAATTGAGAAGATGGAAGTAGACGGAACTTTCGAAAACATCACAAAGAAAGAGATTTCAGGTCTCCAGAAGGAAAAGGCAAAGCTCGAGAAGAACCTTGGCGGTATCAAGGAAATGAAAGAGCTTCCAGGAAT
>JAZUFS010000213.1:0-7325 GCA_045640805.1 Treponemataceae bacterium | reverse complement strand
TGCCCTCAAAGCCGGTGCAAAGGAAGTTCAGGTTATTGAAGAGTCCCTTGCAGCTGCAATCGGTGCACAGATTCCAATTCATGAACCTGCAGGCCATATGGTTTGCGATATTGGTGGCGGTACTACTGAAATTTCCGTTATCTCCCTGGGCGGTATGGTAGTCACCAGTGCAATCCGTCTTGGCGGTGATGAGTTTGACGATGCTATCATGAAGCATGTCCGCAGTGTTCATAACCTTATCATCGGACAGCAGATGGCAGAACGCCTGAAGATTGAGATTGGTAATGCATCTCCTGAAAAAACCATCGATAAGATGGAAATCAAGGGAACTGATGCAATCACCGGACTTCCTCGTCGTCTTGAAATTGACTCTGTTGAAGTCAGAGAGGCTCTTAAGGACCCTATCACTCAGATTGTTGAAGAAATCAAGCGTACACTTGGAAAGACTCCGCCAGAACTGGCTGCAGATATTGTTGAACGCGGTATTGTCATGACAGGTGGTGGATCTCTTCTTAAGGGACTGCCAAAGCTCATCTCCAAGGAAACAGGCGTTCCGGTCATTCTGGTTGAAGCTCCGCTCGAGTGTGTTGCTGTAGGTGCAGGACAGGCATTTGAACTTTTCCGTGATATGTCTTCAAACCGCAGTATCTACGATAATCTGAACGACTAAACGCCATGTCTGAAAAGGGACGTACCCAGAAAAGACAGAAACTTCCTCTCTTTTTCCTGATACTGTATCTGGTAATATCAGGTCTGTTTCTAAGTCTGTCTTCTGGCGGGTTCATCCTTGATTTCAAACAGATAGGTTTCTCCGTAGTGTCTACCGTGCAGAATGGTACCCATGCAGTATGGTCAGGCATTACACAGTTCTTCACGTCAGTATCTGAACTTTCACAATTGCGGAAGGAATATCAGATACTGTCGGAAAAACTGGAGGATTACGAGTATCTTCAGCGTAACAATGCAGAAATCCGGAAGGAAAATGTACGCTTAAAGGAATTGCTCGACTTTACGGAAGAACTTTCATACCATAGTTACCCCGCACAGATTATCGGGCGTGAGACAAACACGACATATTCAGGCATAACCGTCAATAAAGGAAGCCGGCAGGGCGTCCGGAAGGGTATGCCTGTAATCGCAATACAGAACGGAAATATCGGTCTGGTTGGCAAAGTTACGTCTGTAGGTATAAACACGGCAATGATTATGCCTGTATACGATTCCCGCTGTAACGTTTCTGCCAGAATTGAGCATACCCGCGATACGGGTATTATTTCAGGAACAGGCGTAGAAAGCGACCCCCTGTCTCTCAGCTACATAAAGAAGCGTGTTCTTGAAGAGCTCTCTTATGGTGATGTAATCGTTACGTCCGGAGAAAATGACAACTACATGAGTGACATTCCAATCGGAACCATTTCTTCCATTACAGTACTGGACTACGATACATCTCTTGAAATCAACGTAACCCCTGTCATTGATTTCGGGCGACTTGAACACGTAGTCATTGTTGACATCAATTCAGAGGAGGAGTACTGACATGAAAGCACCTCTTACAAGCTTTATCTTTACAATAGTGCTCCTTTTCCTTGAAACGGCCATCCTGTCGAACCTTTACTTCCTACCGGTAGTTCCGGATTTACTGCTTCTGTACTGTGTTTACGTCTCAATCCACAGAGGCCCGATGCATGGTCAGACAGAAGGTTTCGCATCAGGTCTGCTGCTTGACTGTCTGAGCAGTTCACCGCTCGGCCTCAATTCACTTCTGCGTACAATCGTAGGTTTTGTCAGTGGACTGTTCTTCCTGACAATCAATACGAACGGGTTCTTCATTCCGTTCATCATCGGTTTCTGTGCTACAGTGCTCAAAGTGCTTTTGATGAGCATAATATCGTTCTTCTTCCCGGGAAACGTCTTCTCATATGATCTTTTTACTAGTACGGTCTGGATTGAGGTTCTTCTGAACTCACTCCTTGCACCTCTGTTATTTGCGATCTGTTCGAAGTTTGATTCCATTACGAATGAACCTACCGACACGATTGATCCTACGGAGCACCTTGATTAATGGATACAATCATTCAATCAACGGACCTGCAGAGCAAGACCGGTAGAACTGGAAAAAAGAAAGACAAACTGTATTTCATATCATTCATAATTATCCTGACATTTGCGTTGTATATCTTCCGTCTTTTCAAGATGCAGGTAGTTGAGGGTGCAGGTTACCGACGGCAGTCACAGACAATTTCACAACGTTCCAAGACAATTGTTGCCCAACGAGGAGAAATTTTCGACCGAAATGCCGATTCTCCGCTTGTCGTCAACATGGACTCATTTGCAGTTGACCTTATCCCCGGTGAGACAGGCGACAGATATGACACGGTAGCAGCACGCCTTGCTCAGTTTCTTGGCATCAGCAAGACAGAAATTGACCTTAAGATACCAATCAGCATACGTAATTCGTATACTGCAGTAGAAATAAAGAGTAACGTTACCTTTTCCGAAGTTTCAAACATCGCGGAAAACATAAGCGACCTGCCGGGTGTTTCATGGCGTTCAAAGCCAAAACGCGATTATGTTGTTACCGGCTCAATGTCCCATGTACTCGGCTACGTAGGTGATATTACTACAGAAGAGCTGAAAGTACTTTACAATAAGGGCTACGACCAGAACAGCATCATCGGAAAGACAGGTATTGAAAAGCAGTACGACAGCATCCTGAAAGGTACACCGGGAATGGAGACACGTATAGTCGACGTCCGCGGTAAGAACATTTCAAACTCACGAAGTGTCCAGCAGCCGGTGCTCGGAAGCAATATTGTCCTTACGATTGATACCGAAATACAGACTCTTGTAGAACAGGCACTTGGCGAACGTGTCGGTGCAGCAGTCGTACTTAAACCGACAAGCGGTGAAATTCTGGCGATGGTGTCGTATCCGTATTTTGACTCAAATATTTTCAGTTCAGGAAATTTCGCTGAAGAATTTGCAAAAATAGAAGCGACTCCCAATAATCCGTTGCTGAACCGTGTTGTAAACGCATCTTATCCGCCAGCATCTACATTCAAGGTAATCATGTCCACGGCATTGCTTGCGGAAGGTACTTTCCCATCAGATAAGGAAATAGACTGTCAGGGTGAGCTTGATTATGGTGGAAGAACGTGGAAATGCCATATCGGAAAGCCTGGTCACGGATATCTTGACTTGAAGAACGGACTTGCACAGTCCTGCAATATCTATTATTGGACAGTCGGACGTGATTATCTCGGTGTAGAACGCATTGCATCATACGCAAACCAGTTCGGATATGGCGAACCGCTCAATATCGATCTTCCTAATTCAACTGACGGATTCATTCCAACTGCAGAATGGAAAGAGCGCCGCTATCATGAAAAGTGGATGAACGGTGATACCATGAACATGTCTATCGGTCAGAGTTATACACTGGTAACACCGCTTCATGTAGCTGATATGATGTCAATGGTCGTCAACAGCGGTACCATCTACACACCGCACCTGCTGAAGGAAATACGCGATCCTGTTACAAACGAAGTTATTGAAGAAGTTCAGCCTACCGTGCTTCACACAATGGATCTTGATGAAAGTATCTGGCAGGAAATTCGTGAAGATTTGCGGTATACAATTACTGACGGTTCCGCTGTTTCAGCCCTCAGAAACAAGACGGTAAAGATGGCTGGTAAGACTGGTACTGCTGAAGTCAGCGGCTACAAGGACAGCTGGCACTCGTGGTTTGTTGCATACGGACCGTACGATGCACCTCCAGAAGATGCAATCGTACTGGTAGTGCTTGTCGAGGCCGTCAACCCATGGGAGTGGTGGGCTCCATATGCATCAAACATCATTTTCCAGGGAATTTTTGCAAATCAGACATATGACGAAGCAGTTGATGCGCTTGGATTCAGATATCTCGTAAGACCGGTAGGAAGGCAGGAATAATGAAACTCAGACTGTTTGAAGTATTTGATTACCTTTTGTTTTTCCCTGTAATCATCCTCATTACGATAGGAATATGTTTCATCTATTCTTCCGGTTTCAACTCATCCGGTGTAAACGTCTCAAATGAATATCTGAAACAGATTATTTTTGCTTCATCCGGACTTGTCCTGCTCATCATTTTCTCATTCATTGATTACAGGAAATTCAAGCCATTTACACAATATCTCTATATAGGACTTATAGTTCTGCTTATCTATACCCGTATCTTCGGCTCAAAGGTCAATGGTGCACGCTCATGGATCGGTTTCGGCGGTGTCGGTATTCAGCCATCTGAGTTTGGTAAGATTGTATTCATCATGTTCTTTGCAAAACAGCTTGAAAAGACAGAAACAATGGATCCTCTGAGACGGTTCATCCTGCTGTGTATTTTCCTGGCACTGCCTGCAGGACTCATCCTTCTGCAGCCGGACCTCGGTACCGCAAGTGTCTACATTCCAATATTCCTTGGTATGTGCTTCGTTTCAGGAGTCCCTATCAGATACATCATGCTTGTTCTGTGTACGGGTCTTGCGACAATTCTTTTTACAGTCCTTCCTGTTTATCAGACAGAGATTGCAAAACGCACGATTCAGGTTATCTCAATCCTGACAAACATGCGCCTCCGCCTTATCGTGATTGTCTGTCTGGGCATCGTCATGGTGCTTTCAATTACGGCAACAGTCTTCCTGAAACAGAAGTATTTCTACTGGATTTCCTACGTTTCAGGAATAATCCTTGTTTCTCTCGTCCTGTCAATTGCTGCAGGTAAAGTCTTGCAGGATTATCAGATAAAACGTCTTATCGTATTCATTGATCCTGAATCAGACCCGCTTGGTTCCGGCTGGAACATCATACAGTCGAAGATTGCAATCGGTTCGGGAAACCTGTTCGGTCAGGGATATCTTAACGGAACGCAGAGCCACTACCGGTTCCTGCCTCAGCAGAGTACAGACTTCATTTTCAGTATTCTGTCAGAGGAGTGGGGCTTCATCGGTGGATTTGCCGTATTCGCGCTGTATTTTGCAGTCCTGATCAGAATCGTGTTCATCCTTAAAAACACGACAAATACGTACGGTTATTACGTTGCAACCGGCATTCTGTTCATGTTCTTCTTCCATTTCATGGTCAATGTCGGCATGGTTATGGGACTTATGCCCATCACCGGTATTCCGCTGCTGTTCCTTTCATACGGCGGATCTTCTTTGTGGACATCCATGATCTGCATCGGCATTCTCATGAGTATTCACAACAGACGTCTTGATTTCTGATAATTTATTGATTTATAAATATTTATAGGATTTTATTCATGAAGCACATCAATCCCGTAAGAGACATTGGCGACGATTTTCTCTCAGTCCAGAACCCGGCACGTTATATCGGTCACGAATATGGCACGACAATAAAGCCGGATGATTCACTTTACACATTTGCAATGGCATTTCCTGATCTGTACGAGATTGGCATGAGCAATTCTGCCGTGAAAATTCTGTACAACGGATTGAATGCACGACCAGGAATACGGTGCGAGCGTGTTTTTGCCCCTGACACAGATTTCGAGGAACTTCTGAAAGCAAGGAAAATCCCGCTCTATACGCTCGAGAACGGCCTTCCTTTGAACGAAGTAGACGTTCTTGGAGTTTCTATCGGGTATGAGCTTGGAATCACCGGAGTGCTGTCTATTTTCGATACAGGCCATATTCCGTTAAAGAGCGCAGACAGAGGTGAGGGCGACCCGATAGTTATTGCCGGCGGTTGTGGCGTTACGAACCCGGCACCTTTTGCGTTGTTCTTTGACGCTATTTTCATTGGTGAAGCTGAGGATGAGTTTTTCAACATATTTGAGCACACCGCTGAAATGAAGAAAAACGGTGCAACACGCGCAGAACAGCTCGATTACATCCGGCAGCACCCGAGTGTGTGGTACGCGGGAAAAAATGGCAGGGCAACACGTGCCGTAAAAGCAGCTTTCGGCCGCGTGCCTTCTGTCGCACAGCATCTGCCTGTTGCGAACATAAAGCCTGTACAGGATCACGGTGTCATTGAAATCATGCGCGGCTGTCCGAATGGCTGCAGGTTCTGTCACGCCGGAGTATATTACAGGCCGCAGCGCGTCAAGGAACCAGCTCTTATCCTTGAGGAAGCAGACCGCCTCATCATGGAAGCCGGTCACAGGGAGATAAGCCTTACGTCACTTTCATCAGGCGATTATCCTGAAATTGACAGACTTCTGACAATACTTAATGACAAGTACAAGAGTGCGGCAGTCTCATTCCAGCTGCCATCACTGAAAGTAAACTCATTCACGCTGCCACTTCTTGAAAAACTATCGGAAGTTCGTAAAAGCGGCCTTACGTTTGCCGTTGAGACACCATCTGACGCATGGCAGCTTTCTGTAAACAAGGAAGTTTTCAAGGATAAGCTGATTGACATCATCCTGGAAGCCAAAAACAGAGGCTGGCACAAGGCGAAATTCTATTTCATGGTAGGACTTCCCGCAGGAAATGATGACAGGCACCTTGATGCCTACACAAACAATAAGACAGAAGAACAGGAAATTGTCGACTTCCTGCTTGAAATTCAGGAAAAAACCGGCATTCAGTGCTCAGTCAACGTCGGTACATTCATTCCAAAGCCGCACACGGCATATGAACGTTGCCGTCAGCTTACCCGGGAAGAAAGCCGCGAGAAGATGGAATACATACGTTCATCACTGACACGGGGAAAGTTCAAGGTAAGTACACACAATCCGTTTGTGTCATTCATTGAAGGCCTTGTAACGCGTGGAGACGAACGTGTCGGCGAATTACTGCTTGAGGCATATAACCGCGGCTGCCGTCTTGACGCGTGGGAAGATCACATGAAAACGGATGTCTGGGAAGACATCATCGCAAATGCAGGTTGGGACGTCGAGCACGAAATTACACGGGCGAGGGCGGACGACGAAAAACTGCCATGGGAATCTGTAAGCCTGGGACCGTCTCCGGTTTTCTACAGGAATGAGTATCAGAAGTCAGTTGATGAGAAACTGACCGAAAAATGCAGTTCTCATTGTGACCATCCGTGCGGGGTCTGTAATACGAAAAACGGCGTTTCCGTCCAAACGGACGTTCATTTCGACGCAATTCCTGCTGAATTACTCAAAAACGAACGCGCGGTAGTTTACACTGGAGAGAATAACATCCCGATTCTGTACCGGTGTATATTCACATTCAGCAAGCATAACGGCGGTGAGTTCCTGCCGCATCTTTCCACGCAGGAAGTACTTCACAAGGCGTTCATGCGTTCGGGACTTCCTGTCATGTATACAGACGGTTTCAACCCGCAACCGCGTCTGG
>JAZUFS010000212.1:0-4236 GCA_045640805.1 Treponemataceae bacterium | reverse complement strand
AGAAAGCTTACGCGCCGGCGAGAATGCGGCAAAGTTCGTGCAGGGCTACAAGCCGAAAAATCCGCAGCACATTACCTTGCGCCCGGGAAACCGCGTACGCTACACCGTGCCGCAGTTCTTTGAGTCAAACGAAAGCGACAAGAACGTATCAATCATGTTCCGCCCGACTGATGTGTACCGCGGCGTCACCATCACTGTGTACAGCAATAACGAGCGCATCAAGTCAATGAAGAAGAAGATTGTGCGCCCGGGTGAAATGCAGGTTGTCGAGCTCACGCCTGAACAGCTGGCAAAGGTACACGACAACGTGACCGTGGCAATCGAGATTCCAGAGGAGGATGTAGAGTAATGAGCGAAGTAGTAACTGAAACAAAATCAATGACATGCATCATCTGTCCTATGGGATGCACCATGGAAGTCACGACAGAGGATGACGGCGTTCAGAAAAAGGTCGTCAAAATCGTGGACAACAACTGCCCGCGCGGACCTGAATACGTGAAGAAGGAGCTTCTGAACCCGACACGCACACTTACCACAACGATTGAGGTCACCGGCGGATAGCAGGTGCTCGTTCCGGTAAAGACGAAGGGCGAAGTGCCAGAAGCTCAGCTCATGAACTGCATGCAGGTCATCCGCCGCGCGTGTGTCGCAGCGCCGGTAAAACGCGGGGATATCCTGATTCACGACATCCTGGGCTCGGGCGTCAATGTCATCGCTTGCGCAGATGTGGAAAAACTGTAAAATAACCAGGTAATGGCCTGGATTTTACTTGTACTACTCTACGGACTCCTGAAAGGTGCCCGTGAAATCGCTAAAAAGAAAGCAATGGAGACGAACTCCGTCATGGAAGTTCTTGTCATCTACACATTGCTTTCTTTTTTATTCGTCATTCCAGAGGCCCCGGAAGCAGGCGGCGTCACCGCACGGCAGCTTGCCTTCATAGCGCTCAAGTCTTTTGTCATCTTCCTTGCATGGATATGCAGTTTCCGTTCGCTTAAAAAGCTGCCCGTAAGCCTGTTCGGCATCCTCGATTTGTCACGCGTGCTTTTCGCGACGTTCTTTGGCGCCGTCATCCTGGGCGAGGATATGGGCCCGTGGCAGGTCGCCGGACTCGTTGTCGTGTGCGCGGGCCTCGTCATGCTGAAGTTCCGCCCCCGGAAAGCAGGCGGCGCGCAAAAAGCGGACGGAGCTCAGACAACAGACTCTGCGCCCGCACAAGAGACAGTCGCCGTTCGGGAGCCAGTACCCGCGAGCGAGACGCATCCCGCGACGACGCTCTACGTCATTCTCGCACTGCTGTCGTGTATGCTGAACGCCGTTTCGGGCTTCCTCGACAAAGTGCTCATGAAGGATATCTCGAGCGCGCAGCTTCAGTTCTGGTACATGCTCTTCCTCTTATCCTTCTACCTGATATACGTGCTCGTCACGCGCGAGAAAATCCGCTCATCCGTGTGGAAAAACTGGTGGGTCTGGCTACTCGCGCTCATGTTCGTAATCGGCGATAAGGCGCTGTTCGTCGCGAACGGCTATCCGGAAAGCGAGATCACCGTCATGACGCTCATCAAGCAGAGCGGCTGCATCGTCGCAATCCTGGGCGGCAAGTTCATCTTCAAGGAGAAGAACACCACCTGGCGCCTGATATGCGCGCTCGTAATTATTGCGGGAATCGTGATGGGTGTGGTTAAATAAAAAAGAAAGAGCTTACACGGCTTAACAGGAGATATACATGATCCGTTTTAACAATGACTACAACCACGGCGCAGTGCCCGAAATTCTTGAGGCGCTCGCTGCAACAAATAATGACGCATACGCAGGCTACGGCCTTGATGAATGGTGCGACAAGGCGAAAGAAGCCATCGCACAGTATCTTGATGAGCCGGATGCTGCCATCCACTTTCTGATTGGTGGCACGCAGGTGAACTTCACGGCAATTACCGCTGCGCTCCGCCCGTACCAGAGCGTACTCTGCGCAGACTCGGGCCACATCAACGTGCACGAGACAGGCGCCGTTGAGAACACCGGCCACAAGATTGAGGCGCTGCCCGCTGTTGACGGCAAGATTACCGCAGAGCAGATAGACTGCGCCGCAGCTGCCTACGAAGCGAGCTCCATCCCCGAGCACATAACGCAGCCGAAGCTCGTCTACATTTCACAGCCGACTGAGTACGGCACCATCTACTCGAAAGCGGAACTCGCCGACATAAGCGCGGTTTGCGCAAAGCACGGTCTTTTCCTGTTTGTAGACGGCGCCCGGCTCGGCTACGCACTGGGCTCGGATGAAAACGACGTCACACTGAGCGACCTCGCTTCCCTTACGGATATGTTCACGATTGGCGGCACTAAGTGCGGAGCCCTGTTCGGCGAAGCGCTCGTCATTTCGGACCCGTCGCTCCAGCCTGACTTCAGAAGCTACATAAAGCAGAACGGCGCCATGCTCGCAAAAGGCTGGCTGCTCGGCCTGCAGTTCTACACGCTGTTCAAGGACGGCCTCTACTTCCGCGTGACGGAGGGTGCCACAAAGCTCGGCCTTCAGATCCGCGACGCATTCCATAAAAAGGGCATCAAGTCGTACATTGAAAGCCCGACAAATCAGCAGTTCGTCATTGTGGATAAGGCGCAGAAAGCCACGCTCGCAAAGGATTTCATCTTCGAAGAGGAACTGACGCTCGATTCAGAACACGACGTCATCCGCTTCTGCACGGGCTGGAACAACACGCAGGATGAAGTGGATGCGCTGATCCGCGCGATTGAGGCGCTGTAAAGAGAAAAAAGTCAGAACACTTTTCCTTACCTCATTCCCCCTTTTTCGTGCTATTCTTAAGGAGAAGGAGCCCCCATGATTAACGAGTTTTCCCCAAGTGACATAACCATTCTTGATGACTGGTACAACGACATTACGGATAAGATGGTCGCGTTTCTGAACACGTTCGACGCGGACCGGCTGCTGTTCAATTTCAGGCTGACGGCGGGACTTCCGAACAAAGCGCAGTCGTCGTACATCGGCTGGGAGAACTCGCGCATCGGCGGCCACACGCTCGGCCATTATCTCGCGGCAGCGGCTCAAGCAGTCGCGCGCGGCTACGGCCAGGCCGGCTCGCCAGCCCCGAAGGCAGCGGACGCTTCCAAGGCCTGGACGGGGCCCGCTTCCCGTGACGGGCGCTCACTGGAAGAGCGGCTCGACTACATCCTCGCTTCCCTCGCTGAGTGCCAGGACGCGCTCGGCACGGGCTTCATTTTCGGCGCCACGATGGCTGACCAAAAGCGGCCCGAGCTTCAGTTTGACCTGCTTGAAGAAGGCAATCCGCGGGACACGTGGGTTCCCTGGTACACAACGCACAAGATCATCAACGGGCTTGTGGAATGCTGGAAGAGCGCGGCCAAGCGGACGGCGCTCGTCGTCGCAGAACGCTTTGCCGCGTGGATTTGGCGGCGCGTTGGCGTATGGACTGACGAAACGCAGGAGACCGTCCTCAAGACCGAGTACGGCGGCATGAACGACTGCCTGTACGAGCTTTACAAGTGTGCCCGGGACGACGGGTACGCACAGGCTGATGACATTCTCGCCGCCGCGCACAAGTTCGATGAGGAGCCGCTTTTCCGCGCGGTCTCTGAAGCATGGGCAGCAGGCTCACTCAAAGCGGACGCGCTCAGGAACAGGCACGCGAACACAACAATCCCGAAGTTCGTCGGCGCCATGAACGCGTACATGACACTCGCGGGAAGCGGAGCGGCGGAGAAAGCAGATACATCTTCTAATAAGACACCAGCCCCTGATAAGGCATGGGCGGCCTCATATCTCACGTACGCAGAGCGCTTCTGGGACACGGTCGTCGGCCATCATTCATACATCACGGGCGGCAACAGTGAGTGCGAGCACTTCGGCGACGCGGATATCCTTGATGCAGAGCGGAGCAACAGCAACTGCGAGACGTGCAACACGCACAACATGCTGAAGCTCACGCGCATGCTCTTCCAGTGCACGGGCGAACGCAAGTACACCGACTACTACGAGAACACCTTCCTGAACGCCATCATGGCATCGGTCAACGAAAACGACGGCATGACGCTCTACTTCCAGCCGATGGCGACGGGTCTTTTCAAATGCTACTGCAATCCGGACGTAAACCGGAACTTCTTCTGGTGTTGTACGGGCACGGGTCTTGAAAACTTCACCAAGCTCGGCGACAGCATCTATTTCCACGCGGATGACACGCTCTTCGTCAATCAGTACATCAG
>JAZUFS010000211.1:0-22978 GCA_045640805.1 Treponemataceae bacterium | reverse complement strand
CAACGCAGCTGAAGGTACCTTCACCGGTAACCTGACAATCAATTACGTAAAGGGCGATGTGCTTAGTGTTGCGACACAGCCGTTCGTGAACTCAATTACACCGCCTCAACTGACAGTCCGCACTGCACCGGAGTACTTCAGCCCGGATAATGACGGTGTAGACGATGATCTGTTCATCAGCCTGTCTGGTGTAGATGTTGTTCCGTTCACACAGTGGTCATTTGAAATCAAGGACCCGCAGAACGGCAAGTCATTCTGGAAGACAAGCGGCAAGTCAGCAATTACAGAGCGCATCATCTGGGATGGACGCAGTAACAACGGCGAACTTGTCCAGTCTGCAATGGATTACCCGTACGAGTTTACCGCGACAGACGAGCTCGGCATGACATCAACGGTGACGGGATATATTCCTGTTGACGTTCTCGTCATCCGCGTCGGTGATGTACTCAAGATGCAGATTCCGTCAATCATCTTCCGTGGTGACGCTGCAGACTTCTGCCTCAAGGGCGAGAAGGGACCGGATGGCAAGACAACGACAAACGGTATAACTGCTGAACAGCGTGACAATAACATCCGCGTTCTGAAGCGTGTCGCAGAAATCCTCGCCAAGTTCCGTGATTACGACGTAACGATTGAGGGACATGCAAACAACGTTTCAGGAACAGAAATGGAAGAGACGCAGGATACTGCAATGTACGGAAAGGCACTTGAGCCGCTTTCAAAAGACCGCGCTGACTACGTAAAGCAAGTCCTTGTTGAAAATGGAGTTCAGGCAAACCGCCTCAGTACGGTAGGAAAGGGTGGACGCGAACCAGTTGTAGCCCGCGAGGACAAAGATAACTGGTGGAAGAACCGCCGCGTTGAATTCATTCTTAACAAATAGACGATAGAATCGTGTTAAACACAGAGGGGTGTACCAGCCTACTGGTGCCCTCTGTATCGCTGCGGCGTTTTGGTATCTCACTCGCGCCGCTTCACGGCGCTCGGGGCCGATGCGATGCAGAGGGCCCCATACGGCTGGTACACCCCTCTGCATTAATTCGAAATATGTCTGTTTGTTATAATGAAAAGCGGACGGATATTACGTAAAAGAAAATGAGTGGGCGGCACTGCCGGACGGGGCCATGCGGGATGCATCGGCCCCGAGCCCGCCTGCGGGCGAGTGAGATACCTATTGTTGCCGCGGCATCACGCATGGAACCGGCAGGCAGGGACGCACACTCATATGCATTTAATGAAAGTGTTGATTTATTTGACGGTGATTATCGAGGCGATTCTGCCGTCTGTGGTGTAGACGCGGTCTGTATTGCCCGGGTCTGTCAGCCTGTCCATTCCGGAATAGTAGCAGTAGTACCATGTTCCCGTCGGAAGTGTCACATCCAGCTCATAACGACCGGGTTCTGTTTCGTTCAGATAATAGATGAATGAATCCCAGTTGGTGAAATTGCCGGCAAGACGTATTTTCTGTCCGGCTTTTCCTTCATATACAAAATGTACGTTATGGCCTGTAGTGACGGATGTTTCAATCTCAAACGGCCTGTTTACATCAAGATATGAAAACCACGTTCCTGTTTTATTGTCAAAATATCTGTTGGCATTGCTAGCATCTGAAGTCCACAATCCGTCAATTATGAGGCGATAGGTAATCCTCGTGCAGTTTACAGGCAATTCCTGCAGGAAAATGAGCATGGAACTCTGTGGTTCGCCATCTTCATCGTAGGAAACAATCTTCTTGAATGTATGTATTGTCCTGTAATTTTCGAAATCGAAGGCTATACCTACATATCGTGATTCATCCGCAGCGGTAAAGACTGCATAATCTCCGGAAATGAACGGAGCCCGCACCGATTTGATACCTTTGACAATTGTTGCCTGGTTGTATTCCGGTATGCTTACGCTGTAATCAGGTGGTTCGCCCACATCATCAGCTGCGAAAGCAGAGAAAACACATCCAGTCAGCAGCATGGCTGCAATAAAACGTTTGATATTCATGTGTTTTTCCTATCGGAATTTTTGTAACTAAAGATTAGCAGAATACTTTTTTTACTTATATTGAATACATCTAAAGTCGTATTTGAAATATCCGATTATTAAAGGGAATAACCATGTCTTGGGATGCAGTGCGTCTTGTGATATTGGGTTGAGTGGGGTAAAATCAAAATAAGATGCCGGGATTAAACCAGCTGAAAAAGTTCAGCGAAGATATTTTACAAATGGGAAAGGAGCCGGAAAGACGGCGCATTAAGGGCGAATCAGTCCCGCGCATTCCATTCCCTCAAAATGCTTCTGAAGCAGACGATTCGGGTCAGTTCATACTCGGTCTGCCGCAGGAAGGTGACTTTACATCAGAAACTGCAGGTTCAACTTCAAGTGCATCTTCTTCGGATGATGAAGAGATTGATATTGATGCACTTCTTGCAAATGCGCTTGGCGGACAGTCTGCCCAGCCGGATGCACCTGCTGATCCAGCCCCCCTTACAGCAAATCCAGGCGACCAATCTTCTCTTGATGACAATCTTTTCGGTGATATAAGCGACATTGGCTCATCCGACGGAGCCCTTGATGCTCTTGCCGATTTTGAAGCTGATACTTCAGCCCTTTTCTCCGACCCCGCAATTGATGACCTTACTGCCGCTGAGCCAATTCCGGACGCAGCACCAGCAGACACAGGTGATGCTGCTTCTTTTGATGCACTATCTGATTTTGACATGGCCGCCCCAGCCGCAGACTTTGACCTGTCAGATTTTGCCGCGCCAGAACCTGCCGCTGCCGATGATTTCGCCATGCCAGATTTTGACATGGCCGAACCTGCCGCTTCAGAATCTGCAGATACAGGACTTGGTGACCTTGGCAATCTTGGTGACTTTGAAATGCCTGACTTCGGGGCAGCTGACTTCGCGACAGATACTGCGGGGACAGATACTTCCGGAACAACCGGTTTTGATGACTTTTCTTTCGGTGCCGATGATGTCGCCACTGCAGGTTCCGCTGACTCAGCCAGTCTTGATGCCCTTGCTGATTTCGGACAGGCAGATGAGACGCCTGCAGCTTCTGCCATAAACGATGAATTCGCCATTTCAGATGATACCCAGTTAATGGATATGAATGCGGATATTCCCGATGGTTTACAGGAAGGACCTGGCATTGAAAGTGATCCGTTTGCCGGAATGGGCGAACTTGATTTCGGCTCATCAGACGGTGATGGTTCGAGCGATTTTGATCTTGATACCGGTTCCGATTTTGTAACTGATTCAGATGCCGGCGACTTCAATGAACCAGCACCTGCGGAAACAGATTCTTTTGACATTGGCGATCTTGGCGATGTAAGTTTTGATGAGCCTGTAGCTTCTGAAAATGCAGCATCCGAAGAAGCACCTTCTGATTTCAGTACAGGACCTTCAAGTGATTTGAACGAAATCGGTGAACTTGATGAAATAGGCGATTTTGAAGGCACAGATTCACTGCCTGCATCTGGTTCTGATGACGGCGGATTCAGCATGCCAGATTTCGATCTGGGTGGTAGCTCGACAGGCGGTTCTGACGATTTCGATCTTCCTCCTGTAGATGGCCTTGATGTAATGGATATTCCAGGAGAGCCTGACAGCAGTTCTGGCGCCGGTTCTTCAGACGATGACTTCTCCATTCCGGGATTCTCTGACTTTGACATGATTTCAGAGGATGCTGGCCCTGCGAAAGTAGAAGAAAAAGTATCCCAGAAGAAAAAGGATGAACCTGCTCCGTTACGGACGGAACTGACTGATTCTGAGTATAAGGCATTCCTTGAAAATCTTGATTATTATCCATTAAATGTCCGTGTTGCCCTGCAGGACATGATTGTCAAGAATGAGTTTACTGATGATGCCGTAATGGATGTCATCAATAAGGTCATCAAGAAAATTCCTGCCCGCCAGCTTGCTGCTCATCTTGAGAAACTTCTTGATATCTCGCTTCCTGTCCCGATTAACTATGAAAAACGTACTGCTGCTGAATATGAGGCGTACAAGCAGTCTCTTTCATATCAGTTACGTAATAAAATAATTCCTATTGCAATAGCTTCATTCTTCAGCCTGTTGCTCTGCACGTTGTTTGGCTGGCTTATTGCCAAGTTTGTCGTAACACCGGTTAAGGCAGAGCTTCTTTATAAGGAAGGTTATGAACTGATCAGCAATGGCCTGTATCCTCAGTCAGAACAGAAGTTTGTTGAGGCAGTGTCATATAAGGCAAAGAAGAAGTGGTACTTCACCTATGCGCGAAGTTACAGGGATGCCCGTCAGTACGACCGTGCAGCACAGATGTATACAGCCCTCATGAAGAGATTTGACGGTAAATATAATCAGGATCTGACTGCAGGTCTTGAGTATGCCAATATGGAACTTTATGACCGTTCCAATTATGAAGAGGCAGAGCGTGTCGTCCGCCGTGAAATCCTCGACTACCATCTTGATGATCCGCAGGGAATGCTTCTTCTTGGTGACGTCTACCTGGAATGGGCTACAAACACCGAGGCTGATGAAGAGGCAAAAGAGAAGGGCGTAGAAAAAGACGAAAGGGATAAGAGATTTGACAAGGCATTGTATGCCTATGAAGATCTGATGTACGTACACGGCCAGACTGACCTGCACCTTTCACGCATGCTCCGCTACTACATGAGGACAGACCAGATTTCAAAGGTCCTTGAACTCAAGAGTTATTTCTATCCGAAACTGCAGAAAAAACCTGAAAAGGTTATGGAAAACAAGGATCTGGTTGAGCTGTCAGGCTATCTGCTCGACAAAATGTTCGGTTACCTTTCTCCAAAGAACGAATACTTACGTGCTTATATTGAAGACGTCCGTGATCTTCTTGAAATTGCAGTCAAGTCATGTGAAAAGACTGGTGACATGGAATCATATCCTGAAGCAGTCTACAATTACGGACGTTACTTTGTTGAGACAGAAAACCCGAACTCAGCAATTACTGTTTTGCAGCGTGCTGCCGAGCTGCTTGAGGAAGCACCGAAAAAGTCTCATAAGCGGACGCTGTACACTGTAAATACATACCGATTGCTTGGTGAGATTTACTCAAACCAGCAGAAGTATCTGGATGCAGAATCTATGTATGCAGAAGGATTGACGCTGTTCGAATATGAAAAGAAGAACAACGCCCTTAAGCCGGATGAGAATGTCGGCCTTCTGTATGCAGATATGGCGGATATTGATTACTTCCTTTCAGGAAATTACGATGCAGCCCTCCGTAATTACGAAATGGCAATTGATAACATGAATGATACGCCTTCCATCAGATACCGTGTCGGCTGGATTCAGTACATGAACGGTAATTACAGTGAGGCGCTCGGTTCGTTCATCAAGGTTGTGACAGACAAACCTTCTGAAAAGAACGCACTTTTTGCACTTGGCAATACACTTGCCTTCAGAAACAGTACTTCAGCCGCAGCAGGATACTACGAAAAACTGCTTGATGGACTGAATCTTGAAATTCAGCGTGCCGACGTTTCTCTGTCACGTGTCCAGGATATTGATCAGGAAGATCTGTTCACTCTTTACATGAAAGCAACTAACAATCTTGGTGTTGCCCTTTCTCAGGTTGCTACCCAGACAAGCGACAGCCAGATGAATGCACGGGCGATTTCACAGTTCTCCAGATCAATTCAGGCTTATGATGCGCTGCACCGTAATCCTGAAACATATACACGGCTGGCAGGCAGTAATCTGGCAGAAATGAACCTCAAGTATCTGACTGTTCCCGGTTCTTCATATGAGCCTGAGTACTATTCTGAACTGTCCCGTGTCCTTACTGATGAACTTATGCTTCGCCAGGCAGACGAGTAGTTGAAGCGGATTTTGCCGGATATGAAACCAATTGTAAAAGAGCTTGTACGTAAATCAATTCATCTGTGCGCGGCGCTCGTTCCTGTGTTCCTTAAGTGGAACAGGGATATGACGCTGCTTCTTCTGTCTCTTGTACTGCTGTTTTATTTTGTGGCTGAAGGCATGCGCCAGCGCGGAATCCGCCTCCCGGTCATTTCTGCGCTTACAGAACTTGCCGCCCGTACCCGTGATGAAGGTAAATTTGTCATGGGCCCGGTGACCATGGCATTGGGCGTCATCATTACCGTTCTTGCATTTCCTGAAAAATCTGCCTGTCTCGGTGTTTATGCGCTGGCATTTGGTGACGGTCTGGCAAGTCTTGTCGGTAAAATGATCGGGCGGTGTCGGCTTCCTTTTACTCATGGAAAAACTGCCGAAGGAAGTTTATCCTGTTTTGCAGCTGTTTTCATAGCAACACTACTCGTGACCGGAGACACTACCTGTGCGTTGATTCTTGCCTGCGCAGGTACGCTCATTGAATTACTGCCACTTCATGATCTTGATAATTTCTTTATTCCGATTCTGATTGCCGGAATTGCTGAATTCTATTTCCACAGATAATACATGTGAATTTCATTCAGGTACATTTTTGATCCAAGGAACAGGCAGAGTCCGCCTATAAGGGTTGTGAAAGGAGAGGAACCTGTAATAAGGATTGCATATCCGCCGTACAGAATGAGATAGCCTATTCCCGTAAGTTTTCTGTCAGTAAAGAAGAACGTAAAGAAGGTAATTGCCGTAAGGCATATCTTTGCGGCGGCAAATGTTGATGTAAAACCTGTCTTAACCATCATTGCACTTGAAATGGTGCGGGCATCTACCGGAATGATTGCCGCGAACAGAATTGAAAGGAAAATTGTGATTACGACGTTTCTGTCTGCTTCCTGTATCTGAGACTCCTTTGAAAAGAGTGCCGCGAAGAGAAAGCTCATTACAGTCAGAATCCGGCCCGCAAAAGCTCCCCGTCCGATAAAGAGCAGCAGGAATGAGTAGCTGTCCCACAGTGAGAATACCGGGATGGCAAGGCTGAAAACCTCGCACAGGCAGCCAATAAGAAATACTGAAAAGTAAATTATCTCAGCGGATTGCGTCTTCTCAAATGAATAGCGGACAAGATAGCAGGCAACAGGTGCATAGACAGCGATGAATACGGTCGCAAGAAGTGACGCGTATGGCATTGAAGTAAACAGGAAAGAAATTACGCCGGTAATTACCGTGAAGTCAAAGCCAGGAAGTGTTACCGGCTGATCTGTCAGAAAGCGTAGAACCGCAGTCAGGGCAAGTAAACCAAGCAACGAAATTGAGACGATGAACAGTACTTTGAAAAGACGGTTTCTTCCAGTTAATGTCATGCTTCTAAGATACAGGCAAGATAAATTTATGTAAAGCGTGATAGGCGGAATCCCGATAATGAACATAGAGTATTATTTACGGAGTGATATGATGAAGCGTGGCGTGCTGATTATTCTCGCTGTACTTTGTGCAGCCCTTCTTTATGCCGGCGATGTTGCCGCATTTGATGACATCGGTTTTTCTGCAGATGGAAAGACATATGTCTTCGGACAGTATGGAATAACAGACAAATCTTTCCAGGGATATGCCGAACTTTACGCAGTCGATATCGACAGCAATGAGTTTGTTCCTTCCGGATATTTCAAGACTGAACCTTCAACTGCAACCGCAGGAAAAGGTGGTCGTGAAGTATACGATGCACTGTTGTCAAAAAACAACTGGTGGCTTTCAAGATGGGAAGCAGCTCCGGCTGGAATCATGAATACTCTGTTCATCAGGACCGATGAGGCAAAAGATGCAACAGCTCCAATTACTGTAAATGATTACGAACATTCTGAAGAAGGTAACCTCTGTTCCTATACATTCACACTTGTTCCTTATGTTCAGGGAGCAGGCGCTTCTGCAGTTTCATCATTCTACATCAATGTTGAAAAGAAAGATTCTGATGGCAATCAGCTTGCTAAGTTTACTGCCGGTTCACCTGATGTAAAGCGTAAGGGAATCAGTGGTTATGCCATTGAAAAGATTATGTGCGATGAAGCAGGCAGCCGTTTTGTTGTTGTCGTCGCAAAAATCAGCGAAGAAAACTCTGCACCATCAGTCCGTTACATGGTAGAGACGTTCAAGATCAACTGATATTAAAGGATACGCCTGAAAAGCTGGAATACAGTCCGGCTTCCCTCCGATATTTTACGAATATAGACAGTTTCCTCAAGCTGTTTTTCCTGCCAGAGGCCTTCAAGAGAGAGGGCCTCTGATGCTTTTAAAAGCAGGTCTTTTTCATCTTCCTTCCAGTCATCCTGCATGAAAAGATATGTTCCGGCAGGAATGCATGCGTCAGGAACAGGCAGGTCGGGGCTCTCATCTCCCGGAATAAAGCCATAGCCGCACCAGGTTTCGTCGGTGATGTAATCTTCAAAAACAGGTTCCATGTCGCGTGCAGTTACTTTGCAGACAGCTTTAGACAGTGTTTCTGTCTTCATGACATGTGGTCCCTCTGCCTTGGAAAAACGTAAATCCTGGTACAGTTCCAGTTTGTGAAATGTAAAAGCCATGCCGACACTATAGCCTAAATCGGAATGTCGTGGAAGACCGTACTGCTTGTTTCTATTTTGCCGGTTTGGATGAATTTGCGGTTCCGGGCGTTGCGCAGCTTGTTGCAACTACAATCCAGGAGCCAGTACCTTCTGTAGAAAAATCCTGCCGGGAAAGAGTGCGGGTCGTCGTGCTCTTGTCCGAACAGACAGCATTTCCTGGCTCACTTCCGCCTGTCCATTTACCTGCAATGTATGCCAGTTGGGCAGCTGCCTTCATGTCGTCGCCCGGCCAGGAATCCTTGCCCGATTCTGCGAACAGCAGCGCATCGACGAGGGGGCCGTTCTCACGCTCTCTGAGCAGCACGACGCCCGTCTTCCCCAATATCTTGACCTCAGACGGATGCCAGAAGTCGCGTGCTTCCGGGCAGGAATCTGCTGCGGAACATTCTGCGGTATCCTCAATTTCGTCAACGGCAGTTTCATCCAGCGTCCTCAGATGCAGCACTATGTATTCGCCTTCATGGACATCGACTGCCGGGAATATGTACGTGTTTTTCTTTGTCCCGTAAAAGAACTCCAGACAGAGACCGCCAAGATTACCATCTCCCGTGACATACAGTTCAATGAACTCGGCTTTTGGCTTGGAGTAATCGGTGCGTACTTCACTGAGTGCAATATCCGGCAGATTGTCATTAAATCCCGTAAAGCCCGACGAGAATGAAAGTGAGTTTCCGTGTGTATCTTCGACGACGGCATATAGCGTGTAATTTGTGCCACTGTCAAAAGACCCGGGAAATGTCAGATCATACTGGTATGTGCCGTCATCTGTTTCCGTGACATTTGTTTCATCCGGCAGTGTCTGGGTTTCAGTAAATGTTTCGGGAGCTGCATTCTCCGGCGTAATGGTCATCTCAGAGAATTCCACCTCCTGAGTGAATGTCATCTGCAGTTCATTCTTTCCTTCAATGGAAAAATCAATGAGTTTGGGACAGTCGTACGTGCCGGTAAGCAGTGTGATGCCCTCCGGACTGAGCTGACATGAAAATGATGACACGCAGATAAGTGCAATGACGGTAAGTGCCAGTGTCAGGATAATCCTGCACCCTGATGTTGTGAGCAAGTTTTTCTTCATAAAGACTCCTGTAGTATTTCTTGTCTGATGTAATACTTTACGAAGCCGGATGCAGAAAAATTCCGGAAATATGCGTTTTTTCCGCACTTTTTTTGAAGTTCAGCCTCTCTTTTATGTGACTAGCAAGCAGGCGTGCTTTCCTGTATACTTAAGCCATGTCTGAATTACTTGCTCCCGCCGGGAATATTGAAGCACTCGATGCTGCATTCGGTGAAGGCGCCGATGCCGTTTACATGGGCCTTAAAAGCTTTAACGCCCGCATGCGCTCATCCAATTTTGCATGGAATCAGTTTGAAGCCGCCGTTGAGGCTGCCCACAAGCGCGGAAAGAAAATATACGTTACCGTAAATACTGTCGCAGAAGAGATGGAGACTGAGCGTCTCTACCGCTTCCTTGCATATCTCGACGCTGTCCACCCGGATGGCTTGATTGTCCAGGATTTCGGTGTCGTCCGCATGTGCCAGGAATTCTTCCCGAATCTTGAGCTGCACGCTTCTACCCAGATGAACTGTGCCAGTGCCGCCGCGGTCAATCTTCTGAGCCGTGAAGGCTTCAAGCGCGTAGTCCTTGCACGCGAGCTCGGTCTTGAAGAGATTCAGGCGGTCAAGAACAACTCATCCGCTGAACTTGAGGTTTTCGTGCATGGTGCACTGTGTGTAAGCGAGTCGGGCCTCTGCCTTTTCTCAAGTTATCTCGGTGGAAAGTCAGCAAACCGCGGCATGTGTACCCAGGCCTGCCGCCGTCTGTATTACGCAGATCAGGATGGCAAGGAAGTTTCAGGTTACTATTTCTCACCGCATGACCTTCAGCTTATTGACCGCATTCCGGCCCTTGTTCAGGCGGGTGTTGAATCTTTCAAGATTGAAGGCCGCATGAAGAGCGCCGAATATGTCGGCAGTGTCACCGCCGCCTACCGCTACGTGCTTGACCACTGGCAGGAAGACAAGAAGGGCGCCATTGAAACCGGAAAGCGCATGCTTTCAACAGACTTTGCACGCGCCAAGACACGCTACTGGTACGATTCCGGCAAGGCAGAGAATTTCCTGAACCCGAATCAGGCTGGCGGTACCGGTATTTACCTTGGCAAGATCGACAAAATCCGCATGGATGACATGAAGCTGCTTGATACGCAGAAAGAAGACGGCGTGAACCCGGATTCCCCGAAGTCAGTTTCCGTGCGCACCCCGTTTGCGCTTTTGAAGGGCGGTACCTATGACCCGGATATCGGTGACTCAATCCGCCTGCACAGAAAAGATGACAGCGGCCGTGAAAGCCATAAGATACGCCAGGTGCGCGGTTCAGGAGATGAGCGCTGGATTGACATTCCTTCTGGCTTCTCTGTAGGTGACCCGGTTTACCTGCTTCAGACAAAGGCTATGTCAAAGCGGTACCAGCGCGTTCTGCCTTCTGACCTCGCTGCTTACAGAAAGCAGCCGGGTTCGCAGCGTCTGCCAATCATGGACCTGACGCCGCTGCCCAAAGACGGTTTCCAGCACTTCCCTGACGGCCTGTATGTCCAGGTCTCAACGGTAAAGGACATGTTCGCCATTCTTGGTGAACGCCAGGTCCGCGTCATTCTGGAACTGAACAGCGAAACGCGGCGTGACCTTCTTGAAAACAAAGTGACGCTGCCGTACTCAAAGCGCCAGATATACATTTCACTCAATCCATTCTGTCCGCAGGGCAGTGAGCCTGAAATTCAGAAAACGCTCGACGCGCTCATTGAAGACGGCTTCCACAATTTCGTCGTGAATACGCCTGCCCATATCGGCATGCTGCGTGGCAAGAAAGCAACGCTCATCGGGGGACCGTACCTGTATTCGTTCAACCGCTGGGCAGTTTCCTGGCTTGAAAATCAGGGCATCGACACGCTCATTACGCCAATCGAGAACTCCCGCAAGAATCTCGAGGCGACATTTGAGCCCAATCAGCGCCGTCGTGTCATGATAACGCTCTTCGCATACCCGGCATTGTTCCGCATGCGTTTCCAGCTGCCTGAGTCATACGACTTCACGTTCTTCCGTGACAAGGAAGGTGAGGTGTTCAAGACGCTTTCAACAGAAGACGGCTCATTCGTCATGCCTGAGGCTCCGTTCTCAATCATCGACAACATGCAGCGCATGCAGAAAGCAGGCTTTACACACTTCCTGCTCGATTTCTCGCGCACTGAAGTCAATAAGAACGACTTCCGCTTCATTACAAAGGCTATGTACAAGGGAGACGTGCTGCCTGAAACTGACCGTTTCAACTGGAAGGATGGCTTCTACTCACCTGAGAAGCTGGAGAATTACAGAAAAGCTCAGGAACGTGAGATTGAAGCAAAATATGGACGTGGCCGAAATCCGCGTCAGGGGAAAAACCGGGGCAGAAGATAATTCCCCTGTCCCGGTGGCTGACCGGCAGTTTTTACCCGTACTGCCGTTCAGCCGGGAGGCTTCTAGAATGAAACGGCTGGTTCTTCCGTGTTCACATTGTCAGGAGCGTTTTCTTCCGAAATGACAGCTGCCTGCTCAGCTGCTTCCTTTTCAACAGCTTTCACGATATCTTCCGGTGCCTGGAAAATAGGACGGAATTCGACATGATCAGCGACGACATTAATGCGGGAGGCTTTCTTTCCTTCCTTGTCGGTCCATCTGTTCTGCTTAAGTCTGCCTACGACTCTGACGCCTCTTCCCTTTGAACAGTTTTCTGAACAGAGCTCAGAAAGTCTTCCCCACGCCTCAATGTCAAAGAAGTATACTTCTCTTTCAAACGAGCCTGATTCTGACTTGTACGTCCTGTTGGAAGCGATTGTGAAATTACATACAGAAGTACCTTTCTGGGTCTTTTTTACCTGTACATCCCGGACCACATTGCCTTCAAGCAAAATTGAATTAAGTGGATTCATAAAAACTCCTCACGGCAGCCTTGATTTTGAAAATGTGCCGTACAGATAGTTTTTATTACCGTCAGAATGAGAAAAATTCGGAAAATCGTGAAAAAAAGTGCAAAAAAACTTCTATTTCATGTTCTTTACGAGCATGACGAGGTAGAGTTTTATGTACCGGTGCAGTCTGTCCTTTTCCTTTATGCCGGCAAGCGACTGAGTCTTACAAAGCGAGTCTGCAAGGTTTTCAATGCGTGCCATGGTGAACGTACTGCCCTGGATTGAGCGCATGACAGTCCTGAGGTAATCCCTGATGAGTGAATTTACATCCTCAAGCGCCTGGTCTGCTTTCATAGGATCAATAATCTTGTTCCACTCGTGAGATGTTGCCTCAAGTTCGCGCTGAAGTGTCGAACCTTCAGGAACAAGTTTGCTTTCAAGATTCTTTGCCGCCTGAACAAGTTCCGCGCGTTTATTTGCCTGTTTTTTGCTTTCTTCCTGAGCCTGTCTGCTTTGTGTCTTCTTTTTGGAACCTTTTTTGATCTTCGGCCTCAGGAAGAGAGAGACAAACCATGAAAGAATAGGTGTTGTATACCAGAACGGAAGCATAATCCTTACGTCCGTATTGATTTCATGACGTGACAGGGCAAGGAGAATGCTGTAATCCAGCAGTTTTCCATTGTCAAACAGATTAATCTTATCAGCTTCTTCATTATGCTGCTGACGCTGTTCGTACTGGACGAGAGAAAGGAAGTTTGAGTTAAGGATTGCATGCAGTACCGGGTACTTTGTCCGGACTTCGTGCTCCAGGAATTTTTCGTATGCTTCCTGATTTGTCATTTCAGGTACTGAATCGAAGCTGGAGTAAATGTCGTACCATTCTTTTGTGATGTCAGCCTTGAGTGTTTCCCGGGCTTCAGCGCATAACCGTATGACAAGGGGAAGAACGTTCCGCTTGAAGATATAATAACGGTCGTCACTTGTTGGCGGTCTGAACGTCAGCAGAGGAGGCAGTTCATCCTGCGTCATGCCGGTTGTCTGTTCGTGAAGCCATTCTTTTAATGCTTCGTCGGAATATTGGCCAAGAAGCGGAACTCCGTGCTGGTCCGTGAATTTAGTAATGGTTTTGTGGTCATAGTAGAATGGCGCCCTGTCAAGATTCTGTTCAAGAACTTTCAGTGCAGCCTCACGCTGGGCACTCTGCTGTTCCTGCGTCTTGAAGAAGGCAACGGCGAGCTCAATGAATACAACGGCCTGCAGAAGTGCAATGTCTTCTGCTGTGTAATCCTTGATCTTGTCGTAATCCTGACGGATGAAGAAACACTGCTGTCCCCAAAAATAGTATGCCTCACCGGAATTCTTAAGTGCGTCCATCGCATCTACATCCTTCATGATGTTGTTCGTGAAGAACTGTTTTGCAGAAAGCTCCTTTCCCGGGTTTGAGATGCAGAGTTTTTTCATGAAGTATTCGCGGTATTCGTCTTTTCTGAGCATCAGCCTCATTTTTGACATACTGATGTTGAGCAGCGTATCAATTGAAGTAGCGGATGAGAGCAGTACTGCCGGCAGCTCGCGCGGCATGGTAATGGCGTACAGTACGTTGGGGTTCTTTGCCTGATCCATTGCAAACAGTCTCATGACAATATCATTCGCAGGACCGGAAACAAGCGCCTCGGTAGGTATGTTCTTCGGAAGGTCTGCCATTGTCGGGAACGGGATATGTGCATTGGCCGACATGTCAGTGTAGCGTGTGTGTACTTTTTCTGCCAGGAATGGAATGACGACAATAATACGTTTGTCAGGTGCCGGTTCGAAAATGTAGATTTTCTTATCATCTGCAAGAGGTCCCAGTTCACGTTTCAGGACTGTCGCTGCATTTGCTATGTACGGTGAAAGATTCGGTGCTTCCTGAATATGCTTCTGGGCATAACGTTTCATGTATTCACAGAAAGCGGCGAAAGGAACAAGTGCATTGTTCTGGTGGGTTGCGTAAAATTTTAAAATATTTAACAGGTTTACTTCTACTGACATTTTCTTTTCTTGTATTCAAATATAGTATATACCATTATATCAAGGAAAACAAAAATAGCGCAAGAATGAAATTGGCGTAAGACCGAAAATGTTGACTTGCGTAATGGATTACCATACAATTATTGTTATGTTAGCAGACCGTTTATCTAAGCTGAATCCCTATAAACCGGGCGAACAGCCATCTGACAGGGATTACATAAAGCTTAATGCAAATGAGAATCCATATCCGCCGCCGGAATCCGTTGCGGATGCAATCAACTGGCTCCTGACTTCCTCCCGCAACAAACTGGGGCTGTATCCTGATCCTGATTCATCAAAACTCCGTGAAGCTATTGCAAAACACCTGAATCAGACAGGCGGTGTCCTTGCTTCATACTCGGCAGCTGATGATTTGCCGTTTGAGATTACCCCGGATATGATTTATTGCGGCAACGGTTCTGATGAAGTGCTTTCATTCCTGTACTATGCATTCTTCAATAACGATGCACCGCTCATCACGCCAGAGTTTTCATACAGTTTCTATCCTGTATATGCTGGCTTCTACAATATCCAGCTGAAGAAAGTTCCGCTTTTGTCTGACTTCTCCATTGACGTTGAAGGCATGATGGCAGATGCGGACTCTTCTACGGGAATGCTCTTCGCGAATCCTAATGCACCGACAGGCATTGCGCTTTCAAGAGAACAGATCCGCGGAATGCTGGAACGTTTCCCAAAAGACAAGGTCTTTATTGTTGATGAAGCATACGCTGACTTCGGCACGGAATCTGCACTGCCACTTCTGTCTGATTTCCCTAACCTTGTCATTGTCCGTACTTTCAGTAAGTCGTTGTCATTTGCAGGCATGCGCATGGGGTACATTGTGGCAGCTCCGGAACTGATCCGCGCGGTCACTACCGTCAAGAATTCCGTCAATCACTTTCCGGCAGACATCATCTGCCAGACGGCAGCAATTGCAGCCTGTTCACGCACTGAGTACTATCGCGGAACGACCGTTTCCATCGTCACGACACGTGATGAGTTCAGAAATTCCCTCATCAATGCAGGTTGGGAAGTACTGCCGTCACAGACTAACTTTGTGTTTGCACGTAAGAGCGGCAAGACAGGACGGGAAGTGTACGAAGCTGTCAAAGCGCAGGGAATACTCATCCGCCATTTTGACATTCCCGGCATTTCAGATTATGTCCGCATAACAATAGGAACCCCGGAGCAGATGAACCTTCTGTTCGAGGTCATGGAAAAAATATAAGAGATTACAAAAAGTGGCCTGAACAAAGCTGCATGGCAATTCAGGCAGGAGGCACAACATGAGGTTTTTAGTTCTGTCAGACATTCACGGTGACACAGGTTACATCGAGATGCTCGACGATGAGTTTGCTGCTGCTGATGCAGTACTTTTCGTGGGAGATTTTGCCCGTGACCAGGAACCTGAGACTGGCCTGAACATCCTGAACACACTCGTCAAGAAACACGACGACATTTTCGCCGTAACAGGTAACTGCGACGACCCTTCCTTCGTGGAAGAGCTTGAGAAACTGGACGTTTCCGTTCAGGGCGACATTCTGTTCCGCGACGGTCTTGCGTTTGCAGGTTCCGGCGGTGCGCTGTATTTCACGGGAACTACTGCCAACGAACGTACTGACGACGAACTTGTTGCCGATCTGGCAATTGTTGCTGAACAGGAATCTGTTGACGGCATGAGCGATTCAGACTGGAACAATCTCATCCTCATTACACATCAGCCACCATTTGATACCGGTATGGACAGAATTACCGCCGGCCTCAGTACGGGTTCAAAGACAATCCGCGCGTTCATTGAAAAACACCAGCCGCTTCTGGCCCTGTCAGGACATATCCACGAATCATATGCTACAGGTACACTTGGCAAGACGGTATTGATGAATCCGGGTTCACTGGCAGAAGGCCGTTACGGTATTGTTGAAGTTGAACAGAATGATGACGGCGTCTGGGCTGTCACAAAATGTGAACTTAAAGAACTTACCGTAAAATAGTCAACTTTATTCGTTAAATTTTCATATCTGCTTTTCACTGTTTTGCTATACAATAATACTCAGAGTAGTATTTTTTTTTAGCAGAGGTGTTCCATGCGGATTTCTTTACGCAGCAGACTTATTTTTCTGGTTGCTGCCGCAGTTCTTTTCGCAGTTGCTGTAGCTGGCATTCTTTCGATTAATGTCATCAGTGAATATCTTACTGAGAATGCTTATTCCAATGTAAAACAGATTGCCAGTTCAGGTGTCGTCAAAGTACAGAATCTTATCTCTCAGGAAATGAGTCAGCTGCGCGCTTTTGCCGGCATGTCTGTCTTTACGGATGACAGCGTATCACTTACGCAGAAGTCAGAAGAACTTTCAACCATTCTGAAAAACAACGTCGGAAAATATGCAGATGTCATTTATTTTGACAAGGATGGTAACGGCGTAAAGCGTTCAGGTGAACAGATAAACGAAATCAAGACACCATATCTGCAGAGTGCACTGGCAGGAAAGGAATATATTTCAGATGCATATTCTGAACGTCAGATGGGCGGTCCGTATTTTTATTTTGCTGTTCCTGTCAAGGATAAGAAGGGGAATGTAACAGGAGCTCTCGTTTCAGTCCTGAAGGGTGATGTCCTTGTACTTCTCATGAAGAGCATTACGACTTCAGACGGTGGACATCCGTCTGTTGTAGATACACTTTCGTACGATGTCATTGCTTTGGGTGATGACGGTTCTGACGGCAACGTTCAGCTAGAAAACCAATACACGCACACAGAGTATGCGGGCATAATGGGAAGCATTGTTGATGCTGCAGGAAGTCCGGTGGAATTCATTACCCCGGAGACTGGTGAAAAGCGGATAGGTGTTTCTTATTCCGTTCTTACCGGAACAAACTGGTCAGTTTTCGTAAATGTCAATTATGACAGCTGTTTTGAGACGGTGGACCGTGTTGAACTTGTTCTTCTGATAAGTCTTATTGCAACAATCGCAATTTCAGCCTTTGTTGCAGGATTTATTGTACGGCGTATGCTCAGGCCGTTGAATCAGGTAAAGTATTCCATCAGGAATCTGTCACAGGGCGACGCTGACCTTTCAAAACGCATTCACGTAAAGGGTAACGATGAAGTTACTGACGTTGCAGGCGGATTCAATGCATTCGTCCTTATGCTGCAGGGTATTGTAAAGGGAATTCAGGATTCGAAGGATAAGCTTGTCGTCGCGGGTGACAGCCTTAATGCATCTGCGGAAGATACGGCAACATCCATTACGCAGATTATTGCCAACATAGATTCAATCCACTCGCAGATTACTGCCCAGAGCGCCAGTGTCCAGGAGACGGCAGGTGCGGTCAATCAGGTTGCTTCAAACATTGAGTCTCTTGAAAGAATGATTCAGAACCAGAGTACCGGTGTTGAACAGGCTTCTGCCGCTGTCGAGGAAATGATCGGGAATATTTCTTCCGTAAATACTTCAGTCGATAAGATGGCATCATCGTTCGATGAACTTATCAGCAGTGCCCAGAATGGTGCTGAACTGCAGATAAACGTAAACGAGCGTATTGAGGAAATCAAGAATCAGAGTGAGTCTCTGCAGGAAGCAAACCAGGCAATCGCATCAATTGCAGAACAGACGAACCTGCTTGCTATGAACGCCGCTATTGAGGCTGCTCATGCCGGAGATGCAGGAAAGGGCTTCTCTGTCGTTGCTGATGAAATCCGTAAGCTGTCTGAGACGTCAGGTGCCCAGTCAAAGACGATTGGTGAACAGCTTACGAGCATTCAGGAGTCAATTGCTGAAGTAGTAGCTGCCTCAAACCAGTCAAGTAACGCATTCCAGATTGTATCTACACGCATTCAGGAAACGGATGAGGTTGTCCGCAATATCAAACAGGCACTGGAAGAACAGACACGTGGTTCTGCCCAGATTGGCGATGCCCTGCATGCCATGAATGACAGTACTGCAGAAGTACGCATTGCATCCCGTGAAATGTCTGAAGGTAACAGGCACATCCTTGAAGAAATAAGGTTGCTGCAGGAAGCGACATACACCATGCAGTCCGGCATGGATGAAATGGCCGCCGGTGCCCGTAAAATCAACGAGACGGGAGCTGCCCTGAATTCAATTGCAACTGACATGAAGTCCTCAATTTCAGACATTGGTTCCCAGGTAGATCTGTTCAAGGCGTAAGTTAATAAAAACTGCAGACACTTAAGCCGTACTGAATGTTGTACTTAATCAACCGTTATGGTATACTCGCCTCATGATTTGGAATCCTGAAAAAGAATGCATGGACAGAAACGCTCTTGAAACGCTTCAGTTCGCACGGTTGAAGAACCTTGTAGAGCATGTATACAGAACAGTACCGTTCTACAAGAATAAGTTTGATGAAGCAGGCGTAAAACCTTCTGACATTACCTGTCTCGCTGATATCAGAAAACTGCCGTTTACCACAAAATCAGACCTGCGTGAAACATATCCGTATGGAATGCTCGCAGTTCCACAGTCAGAGATTGTCGAGGTTCACATGTCATCCGGTACGACGGGAACTCCTGTCGTAGACGCTTACACAGAGCACGACATGGAAGACTGGTCTGAAGGTCTTGCACGTACACTTTCTGCAGCAGGTGCCACACACAACGACACTGTCCAGAATGCGTTCGGCTACGGTCTTTTTACAGGTGGTATGGGATTTCATCATGGTGCACGCCGCATGAAGGCAACCATAGTGCCTATCTCTTCAGGAAATACCCAGAAGCAGCTTACCCTTATGCGCGACTTCGGCACGACAATCTTTACCTGCACTCCGTCGTACGCAATGTACATGGCAGAGCAGTCAAAGTCATATGGCATAGACCTTAAGAAACTGCCTGTCCGCGCAGCCTGCCTTGGCGCAGAACCGTGGTCGGAGAACATGCGTAAGCAGATTGAGGAAGAGTGGGGCATTAAAGCCTACGACGTATATGGATTGACAGAAATTACCGGACCGGGAGTCGCGTTCGAGTGTGATGCCCAGGACGGCATGCATTTCAACGAGGATATGTGGTTCCCTGAAATCATCAATCCGGAAACAGGTGAGCCGGTGCCGGAAGGTGAGAAGGGCGAACTCGTCGTGACAACCATTACAAAGGAAGGAACGCCGCTCATCCGCTACAGGACACGCGACATTACCTACATTATGACAGAACCCTGCAGTTGCGGACGCACGACACGCCGCATCCACAGACTGTACGGACGCACGGACGACATGCTCATCCTGCGTGGTGTCAACGTATTCCCGAGCCAGATTGAGAACGCGCTTGTTGATCTTGGTCTGCGCCCTGACTACCTGCTGAAAGTAACCCGCAGCGAAGTCACCCATCTTGATGAATGTGAGCTGAGTGTCGAAGTCAGTGTTGATACATTTGACGATGAGACAAAGGGACTTGAGGCACTCCGCAGTAAGATTGCTTCATATATGAAGAGTAAACTGGGCATCATGCTCAAGATTAAGCTTGTTGAACCGCAGTCACTGCCGCGCTTTGAAGGAAAAGCAAAACGCGTTATCGACAACCGCAAAATCTAGGTTTACAATAGATACATAAAAAGAAATACAGAGAGGTGAAGGTATGATTATCAAACAGATTTCCATTTTTCTTGAAAATACAGCAGGGCGCATTGCCGATGTAACAGGCGTTCTGAAAGAAAACAATATCAACCTGCGTGCAATCATGATTGCAGATACTGCAGATTTCGGTATTCTCCGTATTATTTCAGATGACGCAGACCGCGCTGTTGAAGTACTGAAGGCTGCAAAGTTTACGACACGCACAACTGATGTCCTTGCAGTCAAGGTTCAGGACAAAGTCGGCGCACTCTGTGATGTCATGGCTCTGTTCAACAAGAACGGCATCAACATTGAGTACCTGTATGCATCACTTGAGAAGAAGGATGACACAGCAGTCATCATCTTCAAGGTTGAGGATGCTCAGAAAGGTCTTGAGGTCATTAAGGCTAACGGACTTAATTAACTGAAATTCCGATTGTCCGGGCGAATCTGAATCCCATGTAGTTGTAGGCTTCGTTCGGATCAAACGCATATCTGTCGCCAGTGCCCGCGAACGGTGTGTAGCTGCTCCAGCTGCCTCCCCGTGAAACGCGGGCATTGCCGTATTCAGGGCCTGTCACAAATCCCGTGTCAGGAACTGCGGTGTATGAGTCCATCCAGTCCCAGCAGTATTCCAGCACGTTTCCGCTCATGTCATATATGTCAGAGAAGTTTGCATTCCCGGAACCTTTCAGCTGGACTGTGCCCGGTTCAGTACCTGCGGTTCCCACGATATGCGCGCCCTGCGAATTATCGTCTGTCCACGCAACTGAGCTTGCAGAACGTGACATGCTTTCGCCACTTACTTCCATGCCGCTCTGGAACGTGCGGTCACTCTTTATGCGTGCGGCATACTCCCATTCAGCTTCAGACGGCAGCCGGTAGCCGTTTGCGCGCCAGTTACATACTGCAAGGTCACATATTGCCGTGTCAGAAGAGTCGCGCAGAATTTCTCCGTCGTACGTATAGCACGGCGTCAGACCGTCATGCTCGCTGGCAGCATTGCACCACACTATGGCATCGTACCAGGTAATCGTTGTCACCGGCAGATCCATTATTTCTGAAGAAGGCTGTGCGCCGCGTCTGCCGTTTGCTCCGGCCTGACCCGGGTTGGCGAAAATGTAGCCGCGAAGTTCTGCCCATATGCGGATCTGATACCACTGGAAATAGGTCGTCTCGAACTGGCAGAGCTGGAATGAATTAACCGTCCGTTTTGCTGTGTACGTCTGGGCACCTTCACCAATGGTAAAGGTGCCGCTGCTGAAAAGAATCATGTCGAGCGGGTCAATGACATAAACTTCCTGCGCTGTAAGTGATGACATCATGAAAACTGCAGCCAGGAGTAAGAATACTGCTTTAAGTGAACGGTTCCTCATATCGTCAGTATATCACTTAGTCGCCAATGAGAATACTCTGTTTGAAGGTATCTGGCGGTGTTTTTTTGCCACGCTTCCGCTGCTTTGCCTTCTGCTTGTCCATCTTTTTCTGGGCGCGTGACTTTTCACGGTTTATGCGTCGCTTTGAATCAAAGTTCAGGGCCCATTGACACACGAAAATTGAGATAAGGCACAGTACACTCGCGAGAATGACTGGAATGTAGCCGGGCAGGGAATCAAACGGCAGCTTGAAGTTCATGCCGAAGAAACTGGTGATGAACGTCGGCGCCATCATGACGAGGTTGATGACCGCAAGCTTCTTCATGATCTCGTTCATGTTGTTCGAGATGATGGAACTGAACGCATCAGTCGCGCCAGACATGATGTTCGTGTAGTTGTCAGCCATCTCCATAGCCTGACGGTTGTCAATCTCGACGTCTTCAAGCCAGTCCTGGTCCTCTTCGTCGAAACGGAGCAGCTTTGTCTTACGCAGCTTTTCAAGCAGCAGCTGGTTGCTTCTGAGCGATGTCGTGAAGAAAACCAGTGACTTTTCAAGGTTCATGAGCTGAATCAGGTCATCGTTGTTGACGGCGAGCTCGAGCTCATTCTGAATCGTCGTAGACCGGCGGTTGATCTCTTTCAGGTAACGCAGGAACGTACTGTCTGCGCGGCTTAAAATGCGCGTGATGAAAGCCGGAATATCCTTCAGATTGATGTCCTTTACCCGGTTGCCTGCAATGTCGCGCAGTACTTCGCAATCAGTCCAGCAGATGGTGACGATCTTGTTTTCAAGAAGCACGATACCAAGAGGAATGGTGAAGTAGCTTACGTCGCTCTGCGGCATGAAGACAGGCAGACGGATGATGAGCAGGGTGTAGTCGTCATCCTTTTCGATACGTGACAACTCATCCTGGTCAAGGAAGTCCAGAATTGCTTCCTGGTCAATGTGGAATTCTTCTTCAAGAGTGCGGATATCTTCCCGGGTAACCGAACGGGCGTCAATCCATGTGTTCTTTGCAGGGTTAAGTTCATCCTGTCCAAGGTGGACAAGCTTTCCTTCTTCCTGCTGCCAGTATGTAATCATAAGCGCGTCCTTTGCGCCCGCAGATTACTTCAAATCAGAAATTGGAAACGGGCGCATTACATAAATGAGTGGGATTCTGACTATGACTTCCAGGATCTGTGTCCATATAACGCCCCCTTAAAAGATGGAATGACTTTATTTATACCCGCATTTTACATTTTTGAAGAAAAAAAATCAAATTTTTTTTGAAATTTATGGCATGCGGCTGCGTAAAAAGAAGCATGAAGAAAATTTGGTTACGTGTAATGATGACTCTGCTTTTCATGATGGCATCATCAGAACTTTCTGCGGAAATCTCTTTTGAATTCGTCAATCAGGATATACAGGAAATGGTATATATCCTGTCACTTGAAAAAGGATTTCCCATTGTCTGTGATGATACGGTAACAGGGAAGGGCAGTTTCAGGTTTTCCGGCAGCAGTTTTGATGTTGCTTTCAGTTCATTACTGCAGGCAAACAGACTGTATGTGAAGAAGGAACAAGACAGATG
>JAZUFS010000210.1:0-2429 GCA_045640805.1 Treponemataceae bacterium | reverse complement strand
GGCACCCATGCGGAGTACCTTGCCTTCTTTCTTAAGGTCTGCAATCTTCTTGTCAAAGTAATCATCAACTTCAGGAAGGCGCTTCAGGAATTCTTCTACCGTACCTTCAGTATTGAAGCTTTCCGGGAAAACCTTGTACATCTTGATGTCAGTAAGTTCAAGGCGCATGCCGCTTTCACGGGCAATGATAAGAGCTTTGCGGGCAACATCAAGACCGTTAAGGTCATCGCGCGGGTCAGGCTCTGTATAGCGCAGTTCCTTTGCTTCAAGAACTGCCTCGCTGAATTTCTTACCTTCATCAAGGGCACCGAAAATGTATGACAGTGAACCGGACATGATTCCGTTGAACTCTGTAAGGCGGTCACCTGAGTTGAACAGGTTCTGCAGTGTATCAATGATAGGAAGACCGGCACCAACGTTTGTCTCGTACAGGAAGCGGCGGTGCATTTTCTTTGCACTCTGGCGGATATCGCGGTAGAAGTCCATGTTCATGCTGTTTGCGCGCTTATTCGGCGTTACAATGCTCATGCCGGCAGCAATAAGGTCAAGGTAGCGCTCAGGCAGATCGTAACTTGCAGTACAGTCAACAAAAACAGGATTCAGCGGTTTTACGCGCTTTACAAAAGCAATAATCTGGTCAACGTTATCATCTGATGAAACGAACGGAATCTCAGGCTTCTTCATTTCTTCGCGCCATGAAGAAAGGTTGATGCCGTTCTCGTTCATGGTCATGCCGTCAATCGTCGTAATGCACAGCACTTTAATATCAACGCCCTGTGCGAGCAGGCCTTTCTGCTGCTCTTTAATCTGGTCAAGCAGCGTACCGCCGATATTTCCTGCGCCGAAAGCAAATACTTCAATTGTCTGTGCTGTGTTGAAGCAGAAGCGGTGTGCAATGCGAACTGCGGTATCTCCGTTCTCACCTTCAATAACGGCTGAGATTGAGCGCTCTGATGAGCCCTGTGCAATTGCGAGCACGCTGATATCCTGGGAAGCAAGTGCATCAAAGAAGGTACCAGCAATGCCGCGTCTGTTCTTCATGCCGTCACCGACGATTGAAACAATGGCGCAATGTTCTTTCATCTCAATCAGGTTGATGATGTTTTCGCGGAGTTCAAGCTCAAACTCTGCTGCAAGAATATCGTTTACGGTGCGTGCATCATTCTGGTTTACACAGAAGCTGATGGTGTACTCAGAACTTGACTGGGTGATGAGCAGCATTGAAATGCCGGCACGTGAAACAGCTGCGAAAATGCGTGCTGCCATACCGGACTTACCTTTCATGCCGGAACCAGACACGCTGATAAGCGCCGTGTTCTTAAGGCAGCTTATGCCCCGGATAGGACCTTCTGCATCGAACTGGCCTGCTGTAATGCGTGTTCCCCGTGAAGACGGATTCATTGAGTTAAGGCTCCATGCTTCAATGCCCTTTGCGGCAAGCGGAGCCAGTGTCTTTGGATGAAGTACCTTTGAGCCGAAGAATGAAAGTTCCATGGCTTCTTCATAGCTCATGTCATTTACCATGATGGCATCAGGAACGATGCGCGGATCTGCGGTGAAAATGCCGTCTACGTCTGTCCAGAATTCAACTTTCTTTGCGCCAAGGCCAACGCCGACAAGTGCTGCAGAGAAGTCTGAGCCGTTGCGGCCAAGAAGACCCATCTGGCCGTTCTTCCAAGTGCAGATAAAGCCCGGGAACAAGAGGATGCGTGCATCCTTACCGACCTTGCCGTCGCGTACAGGAGCAAAGGCTGTCATTGTCTTTGCATAGTCAGGGTCGCCTTCTTCCTGCTTTCCATTGGTGAAAATGTACTCGCGGCTGTCGAGCAGGCATACGTCCTGCTTCTGTGCTTTCAAGACTGCAGCTACAATAGGAGCTGAAATGCGCTCACCAAGACCCATGATGCGGCAGTGAACTGAAAGCGGGCACTCGCCGAAAGCAGAAACTGCGTTCAGAAGACGCTCGTACTCGTCAAATACCGGCTCAATTTCCTTTTTTACGCCGGCTGCGTCAAATCCCTTAATGCTCTTTGCAATTTCATCAATGATAGTTGTGTGTGTTGTGCGGAGGGTTGTTGTGTATTCTGATGCAGCTGCACCTGCAATAGTCTTGTCGATGCTTTCCTGCAGTTTGTTTGAAACACCGGCTACAGCTGAAACTACTACGCTGATGCGGTCCTGCTCTGCTCTGCCTGCCATAATGGCGGCTGAATCGATGATGCGGCGGGCGCTTCCCATTGAAGTACCACCAAACTTTAATGTGATCATTTTACAACCTCTTTCACACACGCCAGGAAAACGCTTTCTTTGGTTTCTTGGAATAGAAATATTTGGTCAATATAATAGCAGAAAACGCCGTTTTATGCTAGATGCAGAAACTTAAGTAAACTTAAAGTTTAAGAGAGATTGCAATGCTCTCAGTGCATAAA
>JAZUFS010000209.1:0-2468 GCA_045640805.1 Treponemataceae bacterium | reverse complement strand
CACCTGATGACTTTTATTCGCGAAATAGTGTAATATATAATATCAATTAAGTACATTTTCTATGTAGAGGTAGATAATATGTTAGCAACATCACAGTTAAAAGTTGGAACAGCATTTATGTATGAAGGCTCACCGCTTATCGTACAGCGTTTTCTTGGCGTACGCTCAGGCCGCGGTGGTCAGGTCACAAAGCTTCGCGTAAAGAATATTGTTACTGGACAGACAATGGACCTTGGTCTTGACTCAGGCGAGAAGTTCGATGAAGTTGACCTTGATTTCCACACAACACGCCTTTCTTACATCGACGGCGACACATATGTTTTCATGGATCAGGAAACATACGAGCAGTTCGAGCTTTCTAAGGAAGATATGGGTGACAACGCAGGTTACATCACACCAGAGGATGACATTGACGTTGATATCACTTTCTACGAGGGACGCGCAGTCGGTATCAAGCTCCCTGTAAACATTACACGCACAGTTACTTACTGTGAGCCAGGTGTTAAGGGCGATACAAGCGGCAAGTCAACAAAGCCTGCTCAGCTCGATACAGGTATCGAGGTTATGGTTCCTCTCTTCATCAATACAGATGAGAAAATCATCATCGATACACGTGACGGTTCATTCGTAGAACGCGCAAAATAAAAATCCTGCGGATTTTTATTTCGTTAGAATTTAAGAAAGCCTGCATTAGCAGGCTTTCTTAAATTCTAAGGGGATTAGTCAGTTTTACGAACATTTGTTATGACAGACAGCTGATAAGAAAGCCTGCACTTCATGGAGTACAGGCTTTTTTTTTGTGTAGATAGCTTTCTCCCGCTCATATTTGACAATGAGGATATCTGTGCTAGACTTATTTTATACTGACCGTGAGACAATCAGCGAAATGTAATTGTCCGGCTGTTCTTCTGTCCGTAACGGTAATTTTTACGGCCACAACGTCGTCCATATAATGATGTGCGGGAATATTACCAGACGTACTACGATTTCTATCTGTAATACATAACAGGGGTGTTATATGCTTTTACAAAGTCCTTCTGAATACTATGAATTGATTAATCCCGTAACTTCTTCTGCTAAAGGAGCGATGGATATGCTTCTTACTGCAGAAGTTCCTGAAGCTGCTGAACTGGCAGGTCTTTTGGGGTATTCAATTCCGGAAAGGACTTCTTCAATGCTGCAGAAGAACCCGGCATTGGCAGAAGCGATCTCAGCCATTTATGCAGTCAGATATCATGCCATCAATTACTATATTGAAAGAACGGGAATCAAGAACATTGTTGATCTGGGATGCGGTTATTCTCCCCGTGGTCTTCTGTATCTGAACAAACCCGGATATACCTATATCGGAATTGATCTTCCTGCGGTTATTAAAGAAGTGCGTAAGATAAACGGAAACCTCAATTATCAGGCAGTAGACATTACGAACAGTGCAGCACTTGTTAAGGTGTTCTCAAAGCTGGAAGGCAAGGTTCTGATTATCACTGAGGATGTGTTGCCATACCTGACGCTTTCTGAACTCAAGATGGTCATCAGTAATATCCGTGATGTGCTGATGGAGCATCTCGGCATCTGGATGACGGCTGATTTTGAGGGAGCTGATTATACGGCAGCCGTCGTAAAGGCTTTGTTCGATGCAAACAGGGAAAACGGCGATAAACCCTCTGTCTGTGTCAGTGCTGGCCCGGAGTTCCTTTCTGAATGTGGCTTTGATGTAAAAAAGGTGCCATTCCTTAATGAACATATACTGTATAAAGCACTTCCGAAACAGTCGATGGAAAAGCTGCTGCGACTTCTTGATAAATACCGGCAGTTTGAAATGTCTTTTTATTATCTGAGTAAGAGCGCAGAAGCCCTGAAGGAACAGAAGCCGGACAGTGTACAGCATGGCTCCGGAGATTTTTCATTCCAGGTTCAGAAAGGCGAAGACAGTCAGACCTATGTTTTACGGGGAAGACTTGATACCGTAACGTCTCCTGATCTGCTGTCGTTCTATGAAAACTATTGTGATTTCAAGAAAAGCATCATTCTTGACTGTAAGGACCTTGAATATATTTCTTCTGCCGGCATAAGGGTTTTCCTCATTATGTACAAGAGGAACAATCAGAAAGTTAAGATAATCAATACAAACGAAATGGTTTCTGAGGTATTGGAGCAGACGGGAATCAGCGGATATTTCTGCGGCTGATTTCATTCAGCACACGTTTCTTGTCCGCAGTCCACAAGGGTGCGAGCAGCAGCTTTTTCGGACCGTCGCCGGTAAGCCGGTGGACAACCATGTTTTCAGGAAGCAGGGCGAGTGCTTTTCCGAGCACGGCGAAATACTCTTCCTGGCTCATGCAGGTGATGCGGCCCGCACGCCATTCGTCCGCAAGATCGGTTCCCTCAAGCACATGTAGCACCGTGAACTTAATGCCGTCGGCGGCAAACGGGGAGCGGGCAACGTAGCGCACGGTCCCGAGCATGTC
>JAZUFS010000208.1:0-1788 GCA_045640805.1 Treponemataceae bacterium | reverse complement strand
CAAAGGCAGAAGAGATTAACAAGGACCTGCTCAAACAGGGCGCTTGACGGTAAGGCAGTGCATCTCTGGACGTATGCACTGCCGGGAGGGAACTTTGGTATACGGTTCAATGCACTCAGCTGTAATGGCTGTAATTGAAAGCATGCCAGACGGTCAGTTCTTCTACGGTAATGAACTGCAGGAGGCTGTGGCACGTATTTACCCTGAAGGTAAGAATACTTACGTGTCATCTGTTTTACAGGCCATGCGCCGCAGGTGTGGCGACATGGTACGCTGTGTCGACAGAAACGATTCTCTGTATCAGAAAATCGGGTATCAGCGCACAGTTGCATAGGAGAAAGGAATGACACCAGCACAGAAGGAATGGGTTAAGATGATCCACATTGCCAAGGCAAAGACAGGTATAGCCGATGACGGCTACCGCGCTTTGCTTGAAGGCGCCGCCGGTGTCACCTCTTCAACTGAATTAAAGAATTGGAGTCAGTACAAGGCTGTAATGGCTGCTTTCCGGACACTCGGTTTCAAGCCCCGTAAAAAGCGGAGTGTAGATCCCCAGTCTGAACGGAGTGCGGATAGAATTTCTGCAAGGCAGGAATACTACATTAAGGGTTTATGGGAACTTGTCAGTAATCAGAAGGATGAACGCAGCCTTAACTCTTTCTGCAGTACTATCACCGGAAAGCAGAATTACAGCTGGCTGACTAAAGCTGAAGCTTCAAAAGTTGTCCTTGCCCTGCGCTCTATGGCTAAGAGCAAGGGCATTGATCCTGACACCAGGAGAAACAATGCCCTTAACACCTAAGGAAACTGCATATGTACTTGGGATAAAGCCGAAGGCCGTTTACTACCTGATATACATGTCATATCTGGACGGTGTCAAAATACGTGGGTGGAAGATTACTTCCGAATCTGTGGAGGAATATGTTAAGCGACAATGTAAAGCGCAGTCTGGAACAGGAACTGCCGGTGATTATGGACTTTCTGGATGTGACAAGCGCCTTGAGGATATCAGGAAGAACGCTTTACAGGCTGATTCAGCAAAACGAGCTGCCAGCGTGGAAAGACGAAGAAGGAGAATGGAACATTCTTCGGCAAGACGTCATAAATTATCTGGACAAGCACAGCGACACGTAAGACGCAAGAAGTGCTCAAGTTCACAACTGTGGTTTGATTTTTAAGTGCCTGCATTCAAGCGATGCAGGCATTTGTTTTTTAAAATCAAATCATGAATATCGAAAACAGATTACTTACACCGAACACCTTTTCAAGACCGGGAAAACGGCTTCCTTTTGTCAAAGGAATCGTCATTCACTATACGGCAGCACCAGGTCAGCGTGCTGTCAATACACGCGGTTATTTTGAATCACTGAAAAATCAAAACCCAGAAGCAGACCACCTTGTTTTTGCGTCTGCACATTTCATCGTTGACCTTGACGGTCACATCATTCAGGATTTGCCACTTGATGAAATGGCGTATCACTGCGGGGCTCAGTCCTACAAAAAAGAAGCAATGATGCGTCTTTCTACGTATCCGAACAACTGCACTCTTGGCATTGAACTTTGCCACAAGAACTCTTCAGGCGCTTTTTCAGATGACACCCTTAATGCTGCCGCTGAACTCACAGCTCATCTCTGCAGGAAGTTCAGTCTGAATCCGGAAACATCGCTCTGGCGGCACTTCGACATTACCGGGAAGGACTGCCCGAAATACTTTGTTGCTCACGAGGACAAATGGAATCAGTTTGTTGCTCTGGTAAATGAATACTACAAGGAGGAAAACGATGGAAC
>JAZUFS010000207.1:0-16537 GCA_045640805.1 Treponemataceae bacterium | reverse complement strand
CATCGGTTTAAGCAGTAGTTTATAGCTTCCTTTGTCTTTGAGGATTTATTTTGGGAAAATACATGAGAATTGACGGTTACGTACAATCCGGGCTTTTTTAACCAGAAAAAAAGGACCATGATTTCTCATGGTCCTTTATGTAATCAATACAGTGTCAATTATTTTACAACAATGATTGAAGTAAGTTTCTGGTTTGTGCTTAATGTTGTAGCATCCAGAGTCTCGATGTTGATTTTTACGTTTGTAACATCAAATCCCTTTGCCAGAGAACAGTACACGTAGTCACCGCCCATGGTGAAAGAGTTTATTTCTGAACTATCATTGTTTTCTACATTTTCAAACAGATACTTACACTCATCTTTCTGTACGTCGTAATAATATATATCCTGGAATCCACTTTCTTCATTATTGCTGTTTAAGAGTCTGTTAATAAAGCAGAAACCTTCACCAGCAGAGAAAATAGTATTTGGATTATAACCTGCTATTGCATCAACAACGACACCAGTTTTTTCACCTGCTGCATTAAGGATCTCTACAAGCTGATATACATTGTTATCATTAACCCATGTCTGATTAATTCCATAGAGACTCTTTCCATATGAAGTAACTAACTTATCAACATTTCCCCAATAAATGGAGGACGCATCATTGTTTCCCTGCTTCATTGCTGTTTCATCTGTTCCTGGTTTGAAACAGGTCATCTCAAGGAACTGTCCATGTCCATTTGTACTGTTCCAGTTATTATCACAATAATTAACCAGCAGATTCAACTTAGTAGTACTGTCCAAGAAACTAATTGCATCTTCATTTGTCAGTTCTGTATAGAGGCTGCCATACGTCGGATCATCTTTAAATGCTGTGAGTTTGAAATCGATTGTTGCAGTTGTGCAATATTTAGCCAATTCCTTTAATACAGCTTCTGCATCAACTACATTTACTATTTCCATTTCGCCAGATGAATTTGTTATTGTCTCTTCTTTTGTAAACTCTTCTTTCCAGGAATAAGAGTAGCTATTATAAATATTCTTAAAAATATACCAGGTATCTATTCCACCAGATTGATATTTGTTTGCGTTATGAACACTACGGTTAAAGAATCTTTCATCAATTTTTGAGCCATTATCTTTTCTATACAAAACGTCAGCAAAGAAATTATTACTATAGAAACCAAAATCTTCATCAGACACATATCGAGAATTAATAAGATTTCCTAATTTTGACAATAAATCTTTACGTGTTAATGCTTCAAACAAATCTCTGTCTGTAAGAGAATTACCGTCTTCATCCTTAGTTTCTGTGGCAAGAACTTTATATCCTGTTATGTCTTCAAAAGCATCAAAACGTATTTCAAAATCGTGTACATCTGCATAAACATACTCTGAAGTATCTTCATCAAAATATCTCATTTTGCAACCATCAACGGTGTGTTCATAGCTGACAGAGTCTAAAATTTTTGCGAAAAAGTAGTCAGTAATATCATCAAATTGTATTTCTTTTTCATCAGTATTTGGATTTCTGAAGTAATAATTCTGCCAAATACCATTTTCAGGATTATATACATCTCCATATCCTTTCCAATCATAGGAATTTCCACTTTCATATGAATAGTCTAACAAATCACCGTATGAGAACCATGAATAGTTACCATTACTTCCAGTGAAAATTTCTTCTCGGTTATCCTGACTGTATTCTCCATCTACTTCAGGAATTGCATACAGTGAAGAGTCTTTTGTATAGTAAACTGTTTTTGTTTCTGAATCATAAATCCAATCACGAATCCAGCTTGACCCCGTCGAATAGAAAAGATTCTCAAAATTAGAAGGATCATTTACAGGGATTGCACGTAAATAATCCTTGCTCATACTTGAGTTATATTGAGAAGCCTTTGCAAAAAGCCATTTTCCGTCTGAACTGACCTGTATTTTCTGATAATAAGTATTCTCGATAGCAGGAGTTAACTGCATTGAAGTATTTGATTTTGGATCATATTTATATACAACATTCGTCCAACTGTTACCACTGCTTTCCTCTACGATATAGTACATACCACCAACATCATCAAATGTGATTGAATCTCTTGATGAAGCACTATACAGATATTTGTATGTATCGCTTTCTTCATCTGCAAGAAGGTCTACATACGTGCCATCTTCAAAAACACAAAGTAACTGGCCAATCTCAATTTCTTTCTGATTAACAGAATCCCAGCCCCATGTTCTGTTATTAAAAACAATATATACTTCCTCAGCATCTTCAGCAGGCGACTGTGTAATGTAACTGATTGGTGACATTGTAACGCCTTCGGGCGGTGTAAAGAAACTTTCCATGGAACCGTTGTCAAGGATCTTCATAATCATGCCATCGGTAACGACATTTCTGGCTGCTGAACGATTACTATCCTCATCATCAACTACAGCAAGAGCTTTTGCAGCTGATGTACTGAACTTAAGGCTTGACTGCTTTTTTCCCTTAACTACATTTTCAGAACTTCCAGATCCACCGGACAATAAACTACTTCCGCCTGAACCTTCTACCGGTTCACAACTGAACAGAACCAACGCTGCACAAAGAAGCAGAACCAAAAGATTAATCTTTTTCACTTTCTTAACCTCTCCCTCATAAAAGCATATAGTAATATATTTTATACTACCTTTTATACGTATATATCGTCAAGTTATTTTTTATAGTAACATTTTTACTATATTAGAGATATTAAAGTTTTACATAGATTAATGACCTATTCATCAGCATTTTTTGGGCCGCGGCGAATGCCATCGAAGCTTACATCCCACAGGAAAAGTCCCTCAGGAGGCGCTGTCGGACCGGCAAGCTTTCTGTCTTTTGCCTCAAGAATACGTGCAATGTAATCATCGCTCATTCCGCGTTTTTCAGCGTCAAGTAATGTTCCTGTAAGAGAACGCACCATCCGCCAAAGGAAGGCATTGGCGCTTATCTCAAACACAAGTTTCTCGCCTTCCATGAAAAAGCGAGCATAGTTTATGTAGCGGCATTTTGACGGGCTGTCATCTTTCGCGGCGGCAAATGTCGTGCAGTCAATCTCACCTTGCAGACATGATGCAAGTCTGTTCAATTTATCTACATCCGGATAGCGGAACAGCGGCCATACGTAACGCATTTCGTGTGCAGGAACTACTGGACCGCAATACATGAAATATCGATACGAACGGTCAGTTGCGCTGAAACGGGCATGGAAACGCTCGGGAACTTCTTTTGCAGACATGACACGTACATCATGAGGAAGATGGCTGTTCAGTGCCGGAATGAAGTTTTCTGCGGGAATTGAATCAATGTCAGTGACGAATGTAACTGCCTGTCCGTAAGCGTGTACACCGGAGTCTGTACGCCCGGAACCACAAGCCTGTACGGGCTTTTTGTGAAGGACAGCAAGTGCTTTTTCAAGTTCTTCCTGAACGGTGCGTGCATGTCCGGTCTCGCAGTCTGCCTGTCTCTGCCATCCGCAGAAATCAGTTCCGTCGTAAGAGACTGTCAGGAGGATTGTGCGCATAAACTATTCTGCATCCTCGTCGTCATCATCACTGATGATATTTGCCTCTTTGAGCAATGCAGACAGTTTGTCGTAAAGGGCACGGGAATGTTCAAGGAGCGGGCCTGGTTTGCTTTTTGAAGATTTACCAAGACCGAAAATGCGGGCAAGATTCCTCTTATACTGGTCAAGTTTCTTAAGGCGCTCAGGGATATTTTCCTTCTGGCCATACTTATATTCTAGCATAGCGCAGAGATAGATAACACCATCATATCCATAGTTCTTGTCTATATCCGGACCGAAATTAACTATACCTGCAATATCTTCCGTGTGATCAGCTTCAAAATCAACAGCCTCTTCATAGAAGAAAAGCGCCTTACGGTAAAAAGTCTGTGAAATGAAATCAAAGTTATGATCAGGACATTCTGTATTGAGTTCATCGCAAATCCAGGCAAGACGCAGTGCAATCTGGGCTTTTTTTATGGTTGGAGAAAATTCCGCGGGAACTTTCTCATAGCAGTTCAACGCAAGATAGTATGCAGCAGCGCCATCATACAGTGTGCGCTCCTGTTTCAGGTTGTAATGCGGGAATATTGTCTCGACAATCTGCTTCCTGAGTTTTTCACTATCCGCAATCGCAGCAAGACATTCTGCATTGTTAATCAGTTTGAAATCATTCCAGAGAAAAGCGGTATTACAGTTAGGGCATGCTCCAATGGAGTACAGGAACGGATATACCTTACCGTATTTTGCTGACGGTTCGTAAAGACGGCGCAGTTCTTCAGTAAGATTACCTGCTATCATTCTTCCACCGCCAGAGAGCATTTCCTCTTTGTCAAATTCCTTCTTGCATACAGGACACATGACCCTCTGCTTTGAATAAAATGAAATTGTCGGTTTCTTTTCAGCCGTTTTCAGGTTAGCCATGAATCATTCCTCGCTTTCTGGAATTTCTTCCTTAGGTTTTTCCGTTACTATAACATGAACTGTTTCGGGAAGAAGTGTTTCTATAGTGAATCTGGCAGATGATGCATATTGTACAGGGATGTCATATTCTCCACTTTCTGTTATCTGTGAGCAGTCAGCAAAAATGAGATTTGCAGGTGGCGTATATTTTTCTACATCGAGCTCATTTCCTGAAATTGTCAGCGTTGCAGTCTTTTTTTCCATTTCAATCTCGAAATTGTCACCTGCCGGATACAACGCAATCGGGAGATTTGTCAGTACACGCTTCATCTTTGATGGAACTACAGTGACTTCTACAATTACCGGGCCTTCATGTTCCTGAGTCAGCTGTTCATTAATCTCACGAAGATTTGCTTCTACAACAGTATTCTGAGCAAGTCCGTCAAAAAGGATTACATCTGTCTCAATTGATTCAAGGCTTTCAACCAGACTTCCAGGTCCTGAAACCTTTATCATTGAAGGGCTTGTCTTTATTGACGCAATTTCATATCCATGGGTTGTTCCGCCGGCATATTTCAGGTCAACGGGAATATAAGAAACGAGTTTCTTTTCAAGAGTTACTTCTACTGTTTCAGGTTGAATCTTGATCTCAATATCTTTCATGATGCGGACATTTTCAGACAGATCAAGTTTGACAGGCACAACCTGAGAACCTTCATTTATATAACGTCCCATATCTGCATATGCGATGAAATCTTTAGCCTCAATAGTGTTGATATCAGTAACGTTTCCGCGCACCTGAAGGCGGATTGACTGTTCTGACACATCAGTACATATCATGCCGGTACTTTCACGGACTTCAAGCGGAACAAGAATACTTCGTGTCTCAAGTGATGAAATCTGATAAAAGGCATACACGAAGATTGCAGCTATAAGGGATACAATTTTTACCGGCCAGTTTTCGAGCAGTTTTTCAAGCTTTGGAGGTAACGTCATTCGGGTCCTCCTCTGTGTATGAATCTGGTGTCAGTTCAAGCTGAGATTCAAGTGTATTGGTAAGCTGTTCCATTGTAAGGTCGTAATAAATCTTTGAATCATATGCAAGGCTTATCGCACCTGTTTCTTCTGAAACTACAAGCACAATTGCATCTGTCTCTTCTGAAAGTCCCAATGCAGCACGATGACGTGTTCCGAAAGTTTTTTTGATGTCGTACTGTTCAGAAAGCGGCAGGAAGCATCCGGCTGCAAGTATTTTTCCTCCCTGGATGATGCACGCGCCGTCATGCAGCGGTGTATCATGCAGGAATATCGTGACGAGGAGGCTCGACGTAAGGTCAGCATTAAGGCGTGTTCCTGTGTCGATAATATCTTTCAGATTTGTCTTACGCATGAACACGGCAAGCATACCGCGTTTCTGGTTTGAAAGCATTTCAGCTGCTATCAGAACTGAATCAACATAGGTATGTTTTGAGCGGGTACTGAGTTTAAACCAGTCTCCCTGTCCCAGTTTCAGGAATATTTTTCGCAACTCCGGCTGGAAAACGATTGCGAAACAGACGATGAGTCCGGGAGCAATTGTGTTCAGGAGCCAGAGCATTGTCGTAAGGTCAAGTGCAAGTGCTACAACGTAGGCAAGGCCCATTATGAGAAGGCCTTTCAGAATCTGAAGTCCGTGAGTCTTTACGATAATGCTGTATGATTTATAGAATACAAACGCAAGAATGCTTATATCAAGAATGGGACGGATGTAACTGTATATGAACTGTAACTTCTCAAAAGTGGTCAACCATTCACTCCTTTATTCCAAAGCATGTACTGTCATAAGCATATCACGGGTTGCTGCGACATCATGTACGCGCAGAAACGTTGCGCCCTGCTTCACAGCAATCTGATTTGCGGCAAGTGTCCCGTAAAGCCTGTCTTCCACGTTTCTGCCGGTCATCATGCCGATGCACGATTTTCGTGAAAGCGCCATCATGACTGGAAATAATGACATGTCATTACTTCCGTTAAGACCGCTCTTTTCAAGAACCCGCTCTCTTATTGAACGTGAATTCCTTATGAGGCTCAGATTCTGGTCATACGTTTTTCCGAACCCGATTCCTGCATCAAGAATCAGTCTTTCTGGAGGAATTCCCTCCTTTACTGCAAATGCAACGCGCTCTGCAAGGTGATCGGCCACAAGAGTGACTGCATCATCCTTACAATTCATTATATCATGATTATGCATTAAAATTACAGGAATTTCAGCGTTCAGGCAAACATTTATCATGTTTCTGTCATTTTTCAGCGCAGAAACGTCATTCAGGATGTCCGCTCCTTCTTCAAGGGCTGCTTTCATGACTGATGCTTTTGTCGTATCAACTGATATCGGGCAATCTGTCACCTGCCGGATTGCCTTAATTGCGGGAATAAGTCGCCGTAGTTCCTCTTCCTCAGAAACAGGAACTGAGCCCGGGCGTGTAGACTCGCCGCCGATGTCCAGTATATCAGCACCCTCTTCCACGAGTTTTTCTGCTGTCCGGGCAGCTTTTTCTGCAGCGCGTTCATAGTCCGGGACATCATTTCCAGGAGAACATTTTCCAACCGGGCAGAATGAATCGGATGTCACATTGATTATTCCGACGATGAATGCAGGGAGCGTTGTCTTGATTATCTTGTCGTGGTTAATTGCGAATGACAGTTCCTGCATCATGCAAACCTCTACAGAGAGAGCATTTTCCGTGCAAGATGAGCGGGTGAAAGATGTGCATCCTCCAGGATTTCGCTTCTCTTTCCCTGTGGTACAAATGTATCCTTGAATCCCTGTACGGCAGTGTTTCTATCCAGGTGGTACCGGTTCAGAAGTGATTCAAGATACGTACCGATGCCACCGATTCTTATTCCATCTTCAACAAAGACAATATCATCATACTGGCGTGCAATTTCTATGAAATATTCCTTATCAAGCGGTTTAAGGAAACGAAGATTGTATATGTCACACGGAATATCGTGACTGTTCAGGAAACGGGCAGCAGCACATACTTCAGGGAAAATTCCTCCCGTACATACGTACAGGCGTTTTTTTGTCCTGTCACAGTTATCAGGTATAACAACTTCACTGTCAGAAGGAGGATCAATTACGATACCATCTTCATCCCCTGATGGCATTCTGAAGTCGGACATATGTAACAGCACGCCCCTGCCCATGTCAAAAGATTCAGAGAAAACATCCTGTTCAGAAGGACAGGAACTTTTCGGATAGCGGATGATTACAGGAACAGTCTGTTCCATGGCCCAATCGAGTGCTGAACGCAGTTCGCTGGCAGAAGCAGGTGCAATGAGCGACACATCTGGAACAGGACGCAGAAGCGCTATGTCAAACACTCCCTGATGTGTTTCGCCGTCATCAGGAACGGCACCTGAACGGTCAAGAATGAAGACGGGTGCAACGCCTTGCAGTGACACGTCATGAATAAACTGGTCAATCGAACGCTGAATGAATGTCGAGTAAATCGCCACAACGGGCTTTACTCCTGCCTTGGCAAGTCCTCCGGCGAAAGTTACCGCGTGCTCTTCTGCAATACCTACATCGTAGAAACGTTCCGGATAACGGTATGCAAAACGGGAAAGTCCTGTTCCTTTCATCATAGATGCGGTAATAGCGACAACTTCCGGGTGCTTTTCTGCAATGTCGAGAATCTTTTCAGAGAAAACTTCCGTGAAACTCAGGCGGTCATATTTTTCAACCTTTCCGTCAGAAATATTGAACGGACCGATACCGTGGAATGCGGCAGGATCATTTTCCGCAGGACTGTATCCGCGGCCTTTCTGTGTCTTTACGTGAACAACAACAGGACGGCGTAGTTTTTTTACGCGGTTCAGAACCATCTCAAGTTCATATATGTCATGACCGTCAAGAGGACCTACGTATTCAAAACCGAAATCAACGAAAATGTTGCTTGGGAAGAAGATAGCCTTGACACCACGCTTCAGGCGGAAAATGAGCTTATACAGGAATCTGCCGATAAGCGGAATTTTCGCAACCGCAGTATCGACACCCCAGCGGAAACTCTGATACGGACGGGTCATTGTCAGGCGGCTCAGATAACGGGAAACGGTACCGTCATTTCTTTCAATCGACATTTCGTTGTCATTTACGATGACAATCAGGTTGTCGGAAATCTGTCCGGCGTGTGCAAGCGCCTCAAATGCAAGACCGCCAGTCAGTGCACCGTCGCCGATGACCGCAATTACGCGTCCTTCTTCGCCACGCAGTTCCCTGCCCGTTGCAAGACCAAGTGCCTGGGAAATAGACGCTGACGCATGACCAGAATCAAACCAGTCATGCACACTTTCCTCATGACGCGTAAATCCTGACACACCGCCATGCTTACGGATAGTGTCGAGTTCAGAATTACGTCCTGTGAGTATTTTATGTGTATACGACTGATGGCTTACGTCCCAGATGATTGCATCTTCAGGACTGTTGAACACCCGGTGAAGGGCAATTGTCAGCTCTACGACACCCAGATTGCTTGCAAGATGACCGCCATTTTCTGCAACGACAGAAATAATACGGCTTCGGATATCAGCTGCGAGCTGTTTCAGTTCATTTTGAGATAGTTTTTTAATATCTGCGGGAGATTTAATCTCATCCAGATTCAACTTTTTTCCCTTAAAAAAAAGCCGCAGTTTGTGTTGAAATCAACCAAATCTGCGGCCATTTACAAAGCATAGTCACAAGAACCACCCAAAACATACGTTTGAGGGTATATTACTTACTCTTATGCCGATTTCTTCTGAGCATCTTCTTTCGCTTATGTGTAGCGATTTTCTGCCGCTTTCTTTTCTTACCACAAGGCATAATAGCACTCCTTAATGAAACTTGCAGTTATTATCTAATAAATAAAGGGCTTCGTCAAGTGCATTTGATGCAGAAACATTCTTTCCGTGCGGAAAAAGCGCAAAGAAGTTTTCCTGTTTTTTTGCATATTTACGTGTATCAGTCTTTATCATTTCTTTTACTGCGCCTAGCCATGCCCCATCATCAAAACGGAACTCCCCCGCTTTATCGCGCTGCAGGAAGAATTCCCGGTAACCTATTGCGCGCATGCCTGAATCATTTTCAGTGTAACCTTTTTCAATAAGGCTCTGAACTTCAGATGGAAGTCCCTGACGGAACATATCTTCAACACGCACATTGATTCGTGCATAAAGTTCTTCCCGTGGCCGCGACAGGTGTATGGGCAGAAAATTGAAATCAGGACGCAGCGTAAATCCTGAGGCACATTCACTTCGTGGTTTTCCCGTAGAAAGATAAATTTCAAGAGCGCGCACTATGCGGTATTCATCATTTTCGTGGATTTTTGCAGCACTGGCAGGGTCTATTTCTGCAAGTTCTTTATGGAGTACTGATGAGCCTTCTTTTCTTGAACGCTCAATCAGTCTGGAACGAATTGCTTCATCAGCTTCCGGAGTTTCAGGTAATCCATACATGAAATTCTGAATGTAAAACGCCGTACCGCCTGCTACAACAGGCAGTTTCCCCTTCTCCCAAAGCTCACGGCAAAGCTTATCTGTCCGTTCCACAAACTCCGCTGTTCCCCACTTGTAGTCAGGATCTGCAACATCTATCAGATGATGCGGTAAGCGTGCAAGAAATGGTGCATCCGGCTTGGCGGTACCGATATTCATGCCACGGTACACTTGCATTGAATCCGCACTGATGATTTCAGCCTTGCCTGCGTACGGAGAGTCTGCATCCACGGCAAAAAGCTGCTCAAGAAGTGCAGTCTTGCCGGAAGCAGTCGGAGCATATAGTACTAAAACAGGGATTTTCTCAGACTCAGTCATATCACCATCATCAGCCGGGATAAAATCATCCGGACATAAAAAAAACGCCCGCTAAGGCGTTTCTTTCATATCAGGACCGGTATTTCAGTTCTGTTCGATGCGGTATTCAACCTGCTGCTTGAAAAGCTGTGAAGCTGCAAGAGAAACAACCTTTCCGTCATTTTCTTCAATGACCGGATCCTTTACCATTGAAAGCTGGAAAGCTCTGCGGCTTGCAGCTGTAGTAATTTCATATACGTTATCTTTAAACTTAATAAGCTCTTCTAATGGGAAAATCATTTCTTCCTCCACACTATTTTCATTAAGTATAACAATTTGTTAGAATTATTGCAAGTAAGAGGATGTGTGGCTATACTAAAAGCATGAACAGAAGCTTTTCAACTGATGCACTTGTCCTTTCATCACGACTTATAGGAGAAGATAACAGGCTTGTTACGTTTTTATCTCCTGAACGTGGTGTATTTGATGCAATTCTATACGGTGGAAGAAAAAGCAAGCTTCGTTCAATGGTCTCTCCGTTTCATTCAGGAAAAGGCTGGTTCTATAACGACGAGTCACGTCATTCAATAAAAATCACAGATTTCGACCCGGTTTCATTCAGGCCATCACTCAGGGAGAATTTATACAAGACATGTGCTGCGTCTTTCGCTTCTGAACTTGTCATAAAAACACAGGGAGCTTCTGACCCGGAGGAACTTACACGGCAATGGATACTTGTAAACGGTTTCCTTGACGGACTTGATTTAAGTTCAGATGAAGATGCCCGTCTTGGAACCATACGGTTCATCTGGCGGTATCTTGAATTGCTCGGACTCCAGCCGGATGCATCTGAATGTGCGGTTTGCGGCCATCAGTTTTTGCCCGAAGGCAATGATTTTCTTACAAAAAGTAACAATAGTATGATATCATATTATGATGAGGCGAGGCATGGGTTTCTTTGCAGTGAATGTGCTTCTGCCGAACAGAATCTTTACCCGCTTACGGCAGAAGCTTCCCAATACCTTGCAGCCCTGTCCGTTCTTTCACCGGCGGATGTAAGGAGACTCCCGGTTCATGCAGATACATATCAGAATCTGCATGATTTTGTATTCATGCTTGTCAGGTCAGAAACCGGATTGAAATTCCGGACACTTGAGGCAGGCGACGGTATATTATAGTTAGAGGATATAGATATGAGAGCAGTTGACATCATCATGAAGAAGAGAGGTTCACTCCTTTCACCAAAAGGCAGTGAGCTCACACGTGAAGAACTTGAGTTTTTAGTAGGCGGTTATGTCCGCGGGGAGATTCCTGATTATCAGGTTTCATCCTGGGCAATGGCAGTATATTTCAACGGAATGACTTTCGGGGAGACAGCCGCACTTACAGATATCATGCTTCATTCAGGTGAGACAATTGACCTTGAGGAAGTACGCACGGCAACTGGCTACAAACTTCCATTTGTCGACAAGCATTCAACCGGCGGTGTCGGCGACAAGCTTTCACTGCCACTTGCTCCAATTGTAGCAGCATGTGGTGTTAAAATTCCTATGATGAGCGGTCGTGCGCTTGGCCATACCGGTGGAACGCTCGATAAGCTTGAATCAATTCCAGGTTATAAAGTCGGCCTTACGCCTGAAGTATTCCGTGATCTCATCATCAAAAACGGATATGCAATGACCGGCCAGACAAAGCAGATTGTACCCGCCGACCGTCTTCTGTACTCACTTCGTGACGTAACAGGTACAGTCGAGTCAATTCCACTCATTACGGCAAGTATCCTCAGTAAGAAAGTAGCTGAAGGTTCAGATGCACTTGTATTCGACGTCAAGTACGGTTCAGGTGCTTTCATGAAGACAAAGCCTGCTGCAGAAGAACTTGCAAACTCACTTGTCAAGACAGCACAGGCTATGGGCAAGAAAGCCGCAGCCCTCATTACCTGCATGGAAACTCCGCTTGGATACAAGACAGGTAATTTCCTTGAACTTGAGGAATCATATGACATCCTTCGCGGTGAAGGACCTGCTGACACGACAGAACTTACAATGGCACTTGGTGCCGAAATGCTCATTCTTGCGGGGCTTGTAACTACACGTGAAGAAGGAGTTGAACTCTGCAAGAAAGCTGTCGCGTCAGGTAAGGCCATGGAAATATTCCTTGAAAACATCAGGCTGCAGGGTGGCGATCCAGACAAGTTTGTAGCTGCATGTAAAGATGGTTCAGGGCGCTCAGAATATTCACGTACAATATGTGCAAAGCAGGATGGATATCTTGTAATTGATGCTTTTACCGCAGGACTTGCCGGTGTGTCACTGGGTGTCGGCAGAAACAGGACCGAAGAAAGTGTTTCAGGCGGAGCTGGTTTTATTCTGAAAAAAAGGCAGGGTGACTTCGTAAAATGTGGTGAGGAGATTATGCAGGTTTACGGAAAAGATGATGCATGTTTCAAAGATGCACTGCCCCAGCTTGAAGCCTCTATTTCTTATAGTGACACGGAGCCGGAAAAACCAGCACTTATTTACAAGACAATCCGCTGATAAAGGATAACTGAAAATAATGGCCATTTGGAATAAAAAAGATGTTCCCGGAGAGCTTGTCCATCAGATAAGCGAACATTACTCGTGTGATTTACTTACCGCAACAATTCTCGCAAGGCGTGGAATTACAGATCCAGAAGAGATCATGTTCTTTCTTGAAAGAAGTTCCATGTTTCTGCACAACCCATTTTTATATGAGGATATGACGGACGCTGTAGACCGCATTCTTGACGCAATTGAGGAAAAGGAAAAGGTACTTATTTTCGGAGACCGGGATGTTGACGGTGTTACAAGTACTACAATCCTTTACGAGTATCTTCATTCACAGGGCGTTGATGTCCAATACAGACTTCCGTCCGGCAATGAATCGTACGGTCTGTCACTTGATGCGGTAGATTCATTTGCCGCGGAATATGGTTCCCTCATCATTACCGTTGACTGCGGAATTTCAAACAACGCAGAGATTGCACACGCAGGTGAACTCGGTATAGACGTAATCGTCGTCGACCATCACAATCCGCAGGCGGAACTTCCTGAACCCGCAATAATAATCAACCCGAAAATTAATGGCACGGGATATCCTTTCCCGCACATTTCAGGATGTGCCGTCGTGCACAAACTTGTCATTGCACTATATTTCGCGCAGACACCTTTTTTCAAGCAGGAAGTATGCCTGCTGAATGTTGTGCCACTCAATGAAGCTTACCAGGTAGAGTGTATTAAAATTGAAAATCTTGTCATAAAGGAACGATTCACAGAAACATATATGCCGGGAATCATTCCCATTACAAAGACGCGCCTGCTGCCGTTTTTGCGCGGACAGCAGATATACGTATGGGATGCACCTTCACAGCAGAAAATGCTCACGAAAATATTCGGTACGGGAGTAGATTTTCAGCTGGGAGACCTGCAGGGCGAAATAAGTTCCGTCATACCTACGACTGCTGACCAGAGTCTGCTGCGCCTCATCAGTAAGTCTAAAATTGCCTGTTACCGGTCTACCCCGCTTACTGAGATTGATTTATTCTATCATCTTTTCAAAACGTACGTTCTTACTAAAACAAAACTTAATTCCACCAATCATCTCCTCGATGATAATTTCCAGCTGGCAACCCTTGCAGCTATTGCTGATATCATGCCTCTTAAGAATGAAAACCGCATCCTAATAAACTGCGGACTTTCATCAATCAACAAAGGGTATCTCCGCCCGGGACTGATGGAGCTTTTCAGCAGGGCAAAACTTCTTGGCAAAAAGATGAACGCCACGGATCTTTCGTGGAATGTCATTCCAATCCTTAATGCAGCAGGACGTCTTGGCGAACCAGAAACGGCACTTAAACTTTTCATAGAACAAGATCCCAAAAAAAGGGATGAGATTGCCTGCCGTCTTCTTGAATTGAATGCTAAACGTAAAGATCTCGGCTCTGAAGCACTTTCCTTTGCAGAGGATGCTGCCCGGAAAAGCCTTGAAAAATTCAACAACAATCTCGTCCTTGTTGCGGATGAACGCATAGACAGGGGTGTTACCGGTACGACAGCCACAAAGCTTGCGCAGTACTTCAAAGTTCCTGCCATTGTCATCACATTCCCTGATGAAAACACGGCCGTAGGATCAGTACGTTCCGTCCGCGGATTTGATGTAACAGACATGCTTGAACAATGTAACGATCTTTACATCAATCATGGCGGTCATAATTTTGCTGCAGGTTTCAGTTTTACACGTGATAAACTTGATATCTTCTGTGAACGGATTGCAGATTATTCCAGATGCATTGAGTTCAGTGAGGCTGCCGATGATATCTATGAAATTGATGCAGAACTGCCGCAGGATTATCTGAAACCCGAAATTCTGAATATTGTTGATAAATTTGAGCCTTTTGGTGAAGCAAATCCTTCTCTTACATTTCTTTCACGCAAAATGAAGGTAATTTCTGCCGATATTATTGGTAAGACAAAAACTCATCTTAAACTTACGCTTTCTTTCGGAAGTAATAAGTGGCCGGCCCTCTGGTGGAATTCGGTTGATAAACTTAAGACAGAGTTTGATGTCGGCGATTACGTGGACGTACTGTATCAGATTACAAGGAATGATTTTAACGGTATCGTCACGCCGCAACTTATCATTACGGACTTACATAAAAGCGAGTCCTGACAGGAGGTTACAGTATGAAGATTAAGAGGTTCTTTCTTGTTCTTCTGTTTGTTTCCTGTTCTGCATTACTTTTTTCACGTACTGCCCATTTTTCAAGTGCTGGTTACTCACTGACCGTTTCATATACAGATGAGGTCTTCAGCGGCGATGCTGTTTTCTTCAACATGACTGTAACCTCAGGTACAAGCAGCCTCATGACAACTGACGGCAGTGCACATATCAAGCTTGTCCGTAATTCCACGGGAAAATCACCCGGTGAATCAGATTTATTTCTTGTAAAACGTTCTCCGGTAACTTTTTACGGTGCAATTCCCCTCTCGACATATCTTGAAGAAGGCACTTTTTCACTGAACGTAACTGTCACTGACATGGATAATCATGAAATCTGCTTTTCTTTACCGGTTACTGTCGGTCCGAAAGAGTTCTACGAGGAAATCATCCCCCTGAACGCAAAAAATACGGCCATAAAAAGTGACAGTTCACCAGAACGTGCCGCCCAGATAGATAAACTTAATGAAATCCTCGACACGACAGATACTTCTGCCATTTATTACGACGGCACCTTCATCGTACCGGTGAACTCCACCCGGAGAACAGCTTTTTTTGGTGACAGACGTACCTACAAGTACAATAATGGAAAAAAAGAAACGTCACTCCATTACGGAATTGATTTCGGAGTTCCGGAAGGAACCGAAGTGTCTGCATGTGGCAGTGGAAAAGTCGTACTTGCTGAATGGCGTAATTCGACAGGCTGGTCAATTGTCATTGAACATATGCCTGGATTGTACAGTCTGTACTATCACCTGAGCAAAATGGAAGTTTCTGAAGGTGATTACGTGACAAAGGGTCAGGAAATTGCACTTTCAGGTTCGACCGGTCTTGCTACGGGTCCTCACCTTCATTGGGAAGTACGCCTTTTCATGAATGCCATCAATCCTGATCAGTTCGTCGAAACATCACTATTTGAGTAAATCAAGGAATTCCTGTTCATTTATTACCGGGACACCTAATTCCTGAGCCTTTTTGTTCTTTGCAGAACCTGATGTCGTATCATTAGTTACCAGGTAACTCAATCCCTTTACAACGGATGATTTTGCAGAGCCGCCATTCTGCTTCACAAGAGCTTCTGCAGCGCTTCGTTTCATGGAGTACAGTTCACCGGTAAAGCAGAAACTTAACCCGGCGAATTTTCCGTTCTTTATATCAGGAATTGTCACGTTGATAATACCGCTTTCAGTGAGTTTGCGCATTTCATTCTGGTTTTCTTCCAGACCAGACACAAGCGTATCTGCAGTAATTTCGGCAAACATATACACAGCAGCAATTTCTTCACGGGTAGCTGTCAGAAGTTTTTCAAGCGTATCAAATCCGGCTTCAACGAGTTTTTCAACCATTGTCTCACCGATTCCCTCAATGTCAAAACCAGCGATAAACTGAACAAGAGGCATTGTCCTGCTCTTCTGTATACTCGCGAGTACTTTTTTTGCACCAAGAGAAACTTCCTGGGCACTCGTCTCACTCAAGAAATGACGTGTCAGCTGCTCTTCTGTAAGTGAATATATGTCGCTGATTGATTTGATGTCACCGCACTCAAACAGATTGTCTATGAGTGTTTTTCCAAAG
>JAZUFS010000206.1:0-2654 GCA_045640805.1 Treponemataceae bacterium | reverse complement strand
GTCAAAGGACGCGAGAATCCTGAACTGACAAGCACGTACGGCGTCGGCCAGATGATTGCGTTTGCCGTTGATATGGGCGCCCGGAAAATAATCCTGACGCTTGGCGGAAGTTCGACGAATGACTGCGGTCTCGGTATGCTTGCGGCGCTCGGTGCCTGCTTTTACAATGCGGATGGCATTTCGTTCGTTCCAACGGGCGGCACGCTAAAAGATATTGCAGAAATAGACCTTTCCATGATGTATCCGCGATTGCAGGGTGCGCTTTTTGAAGGCATGTGCGACGTGACGAATCCGCTGTGTGGCAAAAACGGCTGCTCGGCAGTGTACGGCCCGCAGAAAGGCGCAGATGACGCAATGGTCGCCCGCCTGGATGCAGGCTGCCGCCATGTTGCAGATTTGTTCCTTAAAATGAGGACGACTGACTTTGCTCTAGAAAGTGGGGCGGGCGCTGCAGGCGGTCTTGGTTTCGCTATTCTTGCGGCGCTTAATGGAAAACTTAAGAGCGGCATAGAAACAGTGCTTGATTTGTCGCGGTTTGAGTCCCGGCTTGCGTCATGCGACCGCGTTGTCACCGGCGAAGGCAGTTTTGATTATCAGAGCCTTATGGGAAAAGTAATCGGCGGCATTTTGAAGCGGGTTGCCGCTGCTGAAAAGCCGGTGCCGGTAAGCGTGTTCTGCGGAAAATGCGGTGCGCTTACGGAAAAACCTGCCTGTCTTGCTGACATTGTTGAAATCAGTGCCGGTCAGGAACTTGAGTATGCGCTGACACACGCTGACGAAAATGTTGAGCATGCCGCAGAGAAGTGGGCCGCCGCGCTCTGACAGTATGCAGAAAAGTGAGATGCCGCGCTCTGAAAACACGGAATTGCGTTCCCTGTATCAGTCTGCCCGGTTCATTGCATTTCGAAGTGCACTGTTTACGGCGTTTTTGATTGCCTCGCTTGAAACGGTTGCACCGCTGACGGCATCAACATCCCATGAATTATGCTCTTTCATGTCATCAACTATGCCGTCTGCTTTATGACCGAGTCCGCAGTCATGCCGCAGAAGAGTAACACGTTCAATGATTGAATGGCTTACCGTGACCTCAACTTCAACAGAGACGGGGCCGCAATCACTGCTGCCTTTCCAGGTGCCGTCCTTTACAAGACTCATGTCGATTGGTTCATTATGCAGTTTCGCAATTGCGTTTCTTGCCATTGAAGAGCATCCTGTGAACATGGCTGCAAAAAGAAGTAAAAGCAGAATGAGTTTTGTTTTGTGATTTGCTGTCATTTTTCAAGTTCCTTGAGAATCGGTTCAAGATACGCCTTGTCAGTCCAGTCGCCGGGTTTGTCGCCTGCTTCCAGAAGTGCTTTTTCCCATACCGCACACTCAGAGGCATCCTTTTTGGCAACCGCTTTCTGAAGCATCTGACAGAGCTTTCTGTCAAAGAACGTCATGCGGCTTAAGTCAAAACATCCGCGGCAGTAGAAAACCGGAATGTCAGCCAGCTCATCCTTCATGTTGAGCTTCCTGATTTCATCAAACGCTTTCTGCTCAAAAGGTGATGCCCCGTCACAGAAGACTATCAGCTTTTTGTCCTTTAGCGCCTGAAAGTTCTTTTTGAGGAATGCGATTCCCGCAATTCCATGTGCGTAGATGCCGCCACCGAGAATGATCGTGTCGTAATCCGTAAGTGCTGCAACAGCCGCTTTTCCTGTTTCAAGCATCTCAAAGCCGGTTTCTTCAGAAAGCCACTGGGCATACTTTTTTGTAGCGCCGTACTTTGATTTGTAAAGAATGATTCCCTTCATGGTCCTCTCCTATATGCTTCCAAAATGGAAGCGTTTCCTTAAAATCTCTGCAGATTTTTCTCCATCTGGCTGATGACCTGAATCGTTGCAGCAAGCTGTTCAGGGGCAATTCCATCAAACATTTTGCCAAGTAAGAATCTGCTGCCCTCATCATTCGCCTCGCAGAAGGCAAGACACTGTTCTGTCAGGCGGATGCGCTGCTTGCGTTTGTCAGAAGCATCTTCAACGAACTGGATGAAGCCTTTCTTTTCAAGTTTCAGCAGAATCTGCTTCACGTTCTGGTGGGAGCTTCCCATTATGTCAGACAGCTCGTTGAGCGTCGGTGCTTCCCTGCACATGTTGATGCAGATGATGGCAAAGAACTGCTTCCAGGTGATTTCCTTCATGTACGCGTCTGCAAATGCCTGAAAGCGGTTTTCAAAGGCACTGAACAGACCGAGCAGGAAGGGCCCGGGAGGAATGCCCTCGAAGGATACATCGTCGTTTCCAACCAGCTTGTTGTAATCCACTCTGTCGCTCCTAATAGGTAATATATTACCTATCTGTTACTAATATGTAACATGTTACCTATTTTGTCAAGTGAATTTCGGATGGTGATTTGTGGAGCAGCTAGAGGATGACTAACTTGACCAAGTTGGTCAGGTGGCAGTATCATTTTTAGTGAAACTGATGTCAGGAGGTCACATGCAGAGCGTTAATGTCCTTGAAGCGAAAACCAATTTCTCAAAACTGCTTCTCCTGCTTGAAAAAAAGCAGGAAAGCGAGATTGTCATCTGTAAAAGCAACAAGCCTGTTGCGCGACTGACGCTCATCCCAGAGACAGACTCTTCTGCCAGGATTGGCGTTGCGAAGGGCAAG
>JAZUFS010000205.1:0-4302 GCA_045640805.1 Treponemataceae bacterium | reverse complement strand
GATGGTGTCACCTGTCTGCGCAAGCTTAAGGCCGATGAATACGGCGATGTCACCTGCCTCGATTGAGTCCATTGCCTCAGTCTTATTTGCGTGCATGCGGAGGATGCGGTTTACGCGCTCCCTCTTGCCTTTTGCGACGTTGTAGACCTGGTCGCCTGCCTTTATCTTTCCAGAGTACATACGTACATAACAGAGGGAACCTGCTTCACGGTCGTATTGAATCTTGAATACAAGACCGCAGGCAACACCCTTTGCATCGCACGGTACGCTAACTTCAGTGCCCTTCTTTGCGTGGGTAGCTGTTGCAGGCGGAACGTCTGTCGGGCACGGCAGGTAGTCGACGATTGCGTCGAGCAGCGGCTGGATGGCGCAGTTCTTACGTGCTGAACCGCAGAAGAACGGCACGATTTCGCGTGCAATCGTCCTGCGGCGGATTTCTGCCTTCAGTTTATCAAGCGGGATTTCTTCACCGCCAAGATAGAGTTCGGCAAGTTCATCATTGCCGGATGCAATTTCGTCAAGGAGCTTTTCGCGCCACTCATCTGCAAGAGCCTGACGTTCTGCGCCGATATCGCTTTCGGTGATTGTCTCGCCTTCGTCAGCAGGATCAAAGCGGTACTCTTTCATCTTAAGAAGGTCGATGACACCCTCAAAACTGCTTTCTGCACCGATTGGCAGCTGCAGCGCGACAGGATTTGCCTGGAATTTTTCGCGGAGGTCGTCCATTGCACCGAAATAGTCGGCGCCGATACGGTCCATCTTGTTTACAAAGCATATGCGGGGAACATGGTACTCATCAGCCTGCTTCCAGACGGTCTCTGTCTGTGGCTGGACACCGCCAACCGCGCAGAGGACTGCAACGGCGCCGTCAAGAACGCGCAGGGACCGCTCTACTTCAGCGGTAAAGTCTACGTGACCGGGTGTGTCGATAATGTTTATCTGATGGTCACGCCAGTAGGTCGTTGTTGCCGCACTCTGAATGGTAATGCCGCGTTCCTGTTCCTGGGTCATCCAGTCCATTGTTGCAGCACCGTCATCAATTTCGCCGATGCGGTGAATCTTTCCGGTATAGTAAAGAATGCGTTCTGTTGTGGTCGTTTTTCCGGCATCGATATGAGCCATAATGCCGATGTTTCTCATTTTATCCAATGACATAGTTATCCTCTGTAATTGCAAGAATTATAGCAAATTTTCTTATGTACGGCAAACGGATAAAATGGTGATTTTTATGATAATTTTTTCCTTTACTCCAAAATCTCCAAATGGTAAAATTCAAAATAAGGAGACGATATATGAGAACAGCAATATTCAAATCAGTTTATATAGGAATCATGATTGCATTACTTGTTTCTCTTACCGGATGTACAGGCCTTTTTCAGCAGAACAAATCAACTGCTAACATCACAATCCGTTTGCCTCAAACTACCGGAAAACGTTCTATCCGCGCCATAGAAGAAAATGAAGTGCTCTCAAATAACAGCAATTCAATCAATGAATCTGAAGGAGTATCGTCCACAACAGGTGATATTGCTTACTACATACTGGTACTCACTCCTGCAGAAGGAGAACCGCGTATCCTGACTGCCGGAAAAGGCAGCACAGAGGTTATATTCCAGAATGTATTACCCGGCTCCTACACCATAACAGTACAAGCTTATCTTGAAGATGAAACCATTTTTGCAGAAGGATTAAGCAGTGAATTCACGGTAATTGCAGGAGAGTCAACGCAGGTATCTGTCAAACTGCATGTTCTTATCCATGAAAACACAGAAGAATCTGAGGGTTCTGAAGGAACTGAAGGTGCTGAAGGTACAGAGGGTTCTGAAGGTACTGAGGGTACTGAAGTTCTGGTGCCTAAAACAGCATACACAATTAACAGTTGTAAAATGGAGGATGAAAACTCTGAGATAGCAAACCTACTTGGTGGTATGACTACCAATACGCTTACGTTCACTGTTTCAGACGACTCACCGCTTACTGTAACAAATGGCAGTCAGGCAACACGAACAATCACAGCACTTTCTGATGTTGATATATCCAACTACGAAGATGGAGATTACATTCCCTTCATTACCGCGGATAACGAGATTGTGCTCATCAGGGATTATGCTGTGGGAACTGATTTTGCGGCTGCGTATATCGATAACGGTAACATAGTTACAGATGCTGGAGTTGCAAGTGGGTTTACATCCGGGAAATATGTTGCACTTTCCAATGATTTTGACCCAAAAGCGAATACATGGGAATATGTAATGCACTTCAAGACAGGAACAGTTAGATACGATAACACAAACAACGACCATCTGACCATTAAAGGAAACGAAACAGATGGTGATGGTTTCTATGCATGCATCTGGTACGGCAAGTTCTCACTCTGTGTAGGAACAAGCGGAAACCCCTGGACTATGACCGGTAATTATTTCCAGGGAAAACATAACGTCTTGTCTAATCAGGACTATTATGTCCGGATTAAGTACATCGGTGATGCATATACTTTTGAGTATTCAACTGATGGCGGTAATACTTACACACTCGATATGGCGCTCGTAAAGAGTTCAGAGAATTCATCAGGTTATAATAATTCAGGAAATTATACTTATATGCTCTGTGAGACCAGTAAATGGAATACCATTGTTCCAGACAGGCCCCGCTTTGGCGCACATACAACAGGCAACCTTCCGTTTGCCGGCGAGTTCTATATGAACGACACTTACATAAAGGTTTCTGACGAAGTCTACTGGACCGGTGCATATGGCTACACGAGTGCTGCACGTATGGATACATCCGGAGAAAAGCCTGTGCTCATGCGCATGACAGATAACGGTGCTGAAGTGTGGGACGCCATTCCCCTTAGCGGCGCTACCGTAAGCGTACAAAATGGTAAAGTCATAGACATTACGCAGCCGACCGTAAGCGAATAGAGTGTATCATAGCAGAAACTGCTTATTACCCTTACTGCTGATGACCATATTTACGTGAAAGCCAGCCGCGGAACATACCGCCCTGAAACAGCGATGTTATCGTAAAGAACAGGTCCGCAAACAGGATGAAGATAAACGACGGCACCATAATTCTGGTGTACTTTTTGCCGAAGTCTTTTCCCCTGCTGATGTGACGTGCGAGGGCAATATCATAGCAGATGATTCCCGAACCGAAGAACAGCACGCCAAGCACGTCAAATCCAAAGTCTTTCAAATAGGACAGATTGAAGCTGTTCAAAGCCATCTGCACCAGCGTTACACAAAAGAACACGCAGATAAGGATGCGCATGACGTTCATCATGACACCGCCGCCTATGCCAAGGCCTCCGCACCAGGTGAATCCTGCCCTGTCAGAAAAGTTTTCCATAACGCGCATGAGCGGCTCATTCTGCCGGCCTTCAATAAAGCCGTTATTTGCAATTACATATATCCGCTTACCGGAATTGGTGCCCTTGTACGCGGCTTCCAGGTCCTTCTGGAACGGCAGGACATGTGAAGGAACGCCATCAACATATAGCGGCATTGAAAAGACAACAGAGTCTGCGTCCTGTATCTGTTCCAGAACAGGCTGATAATCAGCCGGCGTTCTGAGCTTGCACTGTACTTTCTTTCCGGATGTAAACAGCCGCGTCATGCCGGCGATAAAACCTGATGCGCTGAGTTTCTTCTTGGGGCTTGCGTCAATGAAAACGGTTTTCATGCGAGTGCCCCCTCTTTAACTTCAGATTCTGAAACAAAGTCTACGGCGTAGTTTCTGTAGCCGTTGTTCAGGCTGTGCGCTTTTACCATGATGTTCCAGGTTTCTTTTTCTTTTTCGCTTGTTTCGCCATACACAAGCACGCGCAGTTTTTCGTGCTTTCCGTACCGCAGCGTATGATGCATGAGCCTTCCGCGATAAGTGCTCATCGGCGTAGAAATGCCGATTCCGCGGTCCAGAAGACGTTTTATGTTCGGGCTGTAGCCGCCGTAGCAGTTTTCTGTAACGATGACAAGCTCATCTGCCTGACCGAGAATGCAGCTTATTTCATGCATTGCATCTTTCATTTCACACGTCGCTGGATGCTTTGTCCAGCATTTGAAACAGCCCTGACACGGTGCATAGTTTCCATCCGCGTAGAGTATCTTATCCGCCCGAGCCTGTTCCAAACCACCTGCAATATCGTGCACTATCACTTTTCCGATACCGCATTCTTTTTTACTGTTTTTCATATCTGTCTTCATACCATTTCATAACTGCCGTCTCCTTTTGTCACATTCCTGGCACATCAGTCTGATACATCACAATTGTTTTTGATACAGATCAAGCACATAAGTAGACTTA
>JAZUFS010000204.1:0-4862 GCA_045640805.1 Treponemataceae bacterium | reverse complement strand
AGTATTGTCTTCCTAAGACCGCTTGGCCTCCGACTTTGCCTTCCACTTATTGAGTTTGTGGGCACGAAGACCATTGAAATCAATCTGGTCTGCAAACTTGTGGATGTGCTTTTCATGCCGGATTTCACGTCCTACAGGAATGTTCTTACGGATGCAATTATCAAGTTTTTCAGGTGAGAACGTTTCGCTCACTTCTGAATCTGCACGAATGACCAGTGTTTCCATGCCGCAGCCGATATCAACGCCGACAAGGTTAGGACACACTTTATCAGTGATGGTCATTGTCGTACCGATGGTGCATCCAGATCCTGCGTGAACATCAGGCATCATCCGGATTTTACTGCCTGCTACATAGGGCTGGTCGCATAGACGTGCTATCTGAATGCGGCTTGGTTCTTCAAGATTGTCCGTAAACACACGGGCAGTATTGTACTTACCTGCGATATCAACCATAGATCATAATCCTTGCCATTTTTGAGACGTTCATATTCGGAATCTGATCGCGTAATCCCAGCTGAACAAACAGCAGAGGGATGGCGAGAGACACGGCATTAAGGCTTGCTACTGACAGACAGTACGAGAACGCACTCTTCCAGTAAACGCCATAGCAGAAAGTGTTGAGCAGCACGCCGCCTGCAATCTGGATGAGATACAGGATGAACAGAGCAAAACTGGTGCCGGTAAGTGAATCAAGGCTCCGGGTCCTCGCCTTGAAGAAGCAGACTGAAGGATTTTCAGCGCCCCATGTGCCCTTCGGCGCACTCTCGGCCGACAGCAGCAGATTAATTCTGTTGACGGTGACTAGCAGACGGTTGTTTTTCATTGCGAAGACAAATGACATGAAGCAGGCAAGTACCGTGATAAGCGTCTGAAACGACATCATATCAAGGGATGAATCCTTCTTCACAAGCATGGCCTTCTGCGCGGTGTTCTTCGCTGTCTGTGCGAGTCCCCTGTCGAGCAGGAGGCTTGCAGACTGGCGGATGCCACTCAGACACAGCACAAGGCAGAACACGCAGATGAAGTACATAAGCCACACGCTGTGTTTGTTGCGCGATTCCATAAACCGGATAACGCCCGCAAGACACACGGATGCCACAAGCACCATGACGGATACCAGTGAGCGGTCAAGCATGAACATGCCGCCAGCCAGCACACCGCACAAAACACCATAAACTCCGATAGTAAGAGTTTTGCGATTGGTTTTCATATAAGCCTCCTTTTCAACAGTAATCAGCCTGTGATTTTCACATGCTTCACGAAGTGTGACACCCCGTCATGGGTGACAAAAACGAAAGAATCTCCGTTCATATCGTCGTGGAATACAAGCAAAGTTCCTTCTGTGGTGGTTATTTTCGTAAGTTCTGTAAAGTTGTAGACGGAAATAACCACGCATTCCGGGACATCTATAAACCCACCATCTGTATGGAGAGGATTCCTTGTATAACTGAATCCCAGACGGTCCCCGGGGAACAGCTCATTCAAACTTTCTTCGGGAACTTCAGTCAGTTCATAGCCAAGGCTCTCGAGTTGTTTTCTGGCTTCCGGAGACTTATTGCAACTGCCGTACCGGGCAACCTGCTGTGCCTCTGCATCAAGAATTAGCTGTATAACTTCCGGATTTGACTGATGCTTCACCGCAAGGTCGAGAGGAGTCTCACCCGCTTTATTGGTGTGGTGAATCCAATAACCGAGCTTGAGCATCATTTCCGTAAATTCCTTGTCTGGGTTGTATGCGGCTGCCAGGTGCAGAGGAGCATTGCCGAGAGCATCTTCCATAGATTTTTCATCCTGTACTTCCGTCACTTTCTTTGCAATCAGCACATCGCGACCGTATGCGATATTGTATAAATCCGGAGTCATGCCTTCGCTGTTCTGTACTTCAAGAAGATCCTCCACGCTCAGTTCCATCAGAGTGTCAAAATCTTCCAGAGTACCGTATCTTGCCGCATAGTGAAGGATGTTGTTTCCACGCTCATCAACATCCATTTCCCTTCCTGCTTCTACATAGCTGCTGAAAAACTGTTTCCGCTCAGCGATAGAGCCCTTTGTGAATACATCAATAAGTTCCTGTGTTTCTTCCTGTGTCATTTGGCCTCCTTATCATCTGCCCATTTCAATCTTTGTACGTTTACTTCCCATCTGTCAGCTCCAAGAACACCGGCAAATGTGTATGCCAGAGCGCAGATGCTGTTGAACAGGTTTACATCGCCTTCGTATTTGAGGGCCCAACCCTCTGCTTTTGCTTCACATTGATAAAACCAGACCATCTCACAGTAGGCCTTAAAGCGCATCCCAAGGTCATTCAAAAACAGAGCCTTCAAAAAAGCATTCCGCATTTCCTTCAGATCCAGTTCCAGACAAGATGATTCACATTGAGCCCTGGCAGATGGCAACTGCAGTACCAATCCGAATACCTTGAATCTGTTTATTCCAAAAATCTTCTTGTAGTTCATAGTTCACTCCTTTGTGTGTGTTAATGCCGTCATATCCCTAAGGATTTGACCCGTTCCTGAGCGCTCCACTATTCAGCAGAAGCCATCTTCTTTTTTACATTGTTTTCCCAGTCGGTCAGACAGCCCATAATGCTGTCTGAGGTATTACCCAGCAATTCAACCTTCACTTCAGCAAAGTAACTTTCCAGATTTGAACGGAGCTGTCGTTTACCATCGGCGTTTGTCTTGCAGGTATCAACGATGTCCCAGATGAAAAGACCGGCTGAAACACATGCACCTGCGATAGTTAACTTAGACACAGCTGTTCCAACTGCCTTACCGGCAAAACTGGCGGTTTCTGCGGCGATGGAGGTTGCGGCAACTTCTGTTGCTTTTTTTGTTCCAATCTTTGCAATGACCTTTTTTATTGCCGGAGCCGCAAGGGATGTACTGACTCCAACAAAGGCGATTGAAGAAAGAACTGTAGTTTTCATTGCTACTGGGATAGTTTTTCCTTCTGCAGATATAGTCAGTCCGCACACATCACGGATGTACTGATCCCAGATGAGTTCAGGAATTTGATACTGAGCCTGAATACGAGACAGTTCTGCCCCCAATGTTGTCTCATACACCTGCACGGTACCAGCCATGATGTTGTTGATACGTTTTTGAGAGACTTCAGGAACAATTACCTTGGTGCTGATCATATCCTCCAGCTCGTTCATGGCTGCCTGCTGAGCAGTGGGATGATTCCCATTGAACAGGTGAACCATGTTGTGGAAGAACGCTTTGCCACCCCGGAGTTTCTGTTGTGCATAACTGAAGTAAGAATCAAGGAAGTTGTCATCTGCGCGCTGCATGACTTCAGCAATCCAGAAGTCAATCTCCTTGGAAGCATAGGAATACGCAGCTGAATGAGCAGAGTTCATGGCTTCTGTGACACGCTCACCGAGTTTGTAGTCAATCTCAGGTTCTGCCAAAGGAAGAACGACTTCAGCAGTCTTGACTTCAGCGCTTTTTTCAGCCGGACGAGGCCCCCAGACATACTTGATAAATCCATAACCGGTGATGACTAAAGCAAGCAGTCCCACAATCGTCAGACAGGTAAGAATAATCTTCCAGACTTTTGCCACTTTCGTTTTTGCACTCTGAACAGGTTTACTGTTTGCAACCGATTTCGCAACTGCGTTGAGTTTTGAATTCTCTGTACTCATATTGTCCTCCTTTATGAGTTTTATGAGTACAGAATATCAAAGGGGGTATAACATCTAATGATAGAGGTCTAAAACTTTTTTTCTTTTTTTTCAAAAAAAACTGTTAAATGCACAAACTTAGGAAATCAAGCTGATGCAACAGCTCGCTTCTTGCTACATCTGGCGAAGTATAAAGCAGTTCTTTGTTTAACAGAACGTATAACCAATATCCATAGTCAATTGGACAATCTTCTGCGATATAATTCTGCCGCAGGCCTTGAAGTGCATCCGTAACCTTTCTTCCCTTGTTATTGTAGTCTTCAAATACACCAATACATAACTGGCATTCTTGAGAAAGGGCAAAAACCTTAAACCCAATCCACAGGTTCCCACCACAATAATTTCTTCCGCTATATTTACAACTAAGATTTGTCTCTATATCAGATTGACCAGGCATACCCAAATCAGTAATTGTCTCAAGCTTATCCATTTCTGAAAAATCTATTCCAACAAATTGGGCAAAACTTTCTTTTGCTTCAGCAATTTTTACAGTATCTTTTGTATCATCAGCCTTGAAAACCAATTCATAATTCTTATCTGTATAGTAATATCCTTTTCGAACTGGATCATAGTCAATAGGAGCTCCCATGGAATCTCTCATGAAGCTAACAGCCCGGCCCATTGTTATGTTTTTGAGTTCAAACTTTCTACTAAGGGTAGTTTGATTAGGGTAAGTTTCAGCCTTGAGAGCATCATGAATATACATGATTCTTCGTATCAAATCGTAATTGGTTGCTTTTTTTGCCATTGGGTAAGCCTCCTTAATCAGCTGAATCTTTCTCAGAACAAATGGTTATATTCCTAAATATCTTATTTTCTTTCTTAACGCTTGTTCAATTCTTTCAGTGTTACACAAATTACTATAAGTCCTTTTTACAGTCATCACTTCAATTTCCATGGATGGCAAATATCCAGAATAGGGATTATATTCAATATATTCATCCTGATACCACCAATCACGAAGCAGATTTCTTACATACATTCCTTCGCATATCAGTAATTTCGGGTTTATCTCTCTAAGCATTATATCAGTCCAAAGCTTAGCTTTGTCATTCAACTCAGTGTCTTTATGTTCATACATCAAGTTCCGAAATTGTTCGAAATCCTTTATTCCTCTAGTTGCAAAGTAATAACAATTCGTTTTGAAGTCGGAGGCCAAGCGGTCTTAGGAAGA
>JAZUFS010000203.1:0-2218 GCA_045640805.1 Treponemataceae bacterium | reverse complement strand
AGCTTCTTCTGTCACGACTTCCATTGATGTGGTCAGATAAACACTTACCGGAACGACAACAATGAATGTTGCAGCAAAAATGATAATGCTCACAAAAAGTGACAGGAGGCTCATCCGCTTCCAGTCGCGGAATCCCCATGCCAGGTAACCGATGACAGCAGGCTCACCGCGGTAGAAACGGCCGAGAATAATTGAAAAGCCATACACCAGGAAGATGATGATGGCACAGGAAAGATACATGGCAAGAGCCGCAAGAATGAAAGAGACCGTTGTTGACGTACCAGCCATGCTCAGCGACAGAATCGGCGAAAGCAGGATGGATGACAGCAGTGTACTCGTGAAAATGAGCACGACAAGAGAAACAACAATGAGAGACAGCCGTGCGCGGACTGTTTCACGCACTCTTGTCAGCAATTCCTGTGTTGAACGCATCGGTTCCTCCTTACAGCAGTTCAGGCTGTGCCGGCTTCTTGTTCAGGATAACCTTATCAGCTTCCTTTGACGCAAGACGCACGCCCTGAGACTTGACGCCCTTTTCCTCGTAGTCGCCCGCATGGAACTGCTGCTCGGCAACCTTCATGCGTGGTTTTGGCGTATACTTCACAAAGAAACTGAATGCCTGACGCGTATCTATGTGGAAGACGTCGGTGTCTTCAGGATTGATTGAGTAGTCCCTGTTCAAAATGAACTGCGTGATGCGGCAGCGCTTTATCATCATGTACTTGGTCTTCTTGTCGCGGAAGATGACCGTGAAGAGCGTGTTGTTGAGATCTTCCTTGTCAGCAAGACCGCAGTACCACATGCCCTTGTCGACGAACATCTTCTCGGGCACGTCGCATACCGTGTAGATGCCGCTCTTACGGATGAACAGGATGCGGTCGTACGGGCTTACCTTGCAGACTTCAGTACCTGTTGAAACTGCAGTTCCAAGATAGCCTGTCTTGCCATCGTAGCGGAGCGTCATGTCGCGCTTGACGACTTCCTTTACATCAACTGCCTCGAATGACTTAACGGCGGTTTTGCGCTTCATGAAATCTTTGCCGAGCGCATCGGTCGCTTTCTTCTGAATGCCATCCAGCCAGCCGATTGCATAATCAACAATGTGCTTCAGGAGCTTTTCAATCTCCTTCAGGCGTGCATTGATTTCCTGGACTTCCTGGCGGTTCTTGTTGATGTCGTACAAGGAAATGCGGCGGATAGGAATCTTCAACAGATGGTCGATGTCATCATCCGTAATCGGGCGGATGAGCTCTGCCATGAACGGTTTGAATCCGTCTACGACAGCTTTGTTTACGGCCTCGGCAGTCTTCATCTGCTCAATCGCCTTGTAGATGCGCTCTTCAATGAATATGCGCTCCAGCGTGCGGAGGTGCAGCTTATCCGTCAGTTCAGCCTTCTCGAGATTAAGCTCATCCTTCAGAATGCCAACAAGCTTCTGGCTGTGATATTTGATGACGTCAGTCGCCGTCATGACGACCGGCATGTTGTCCTTTATGACAAGCAGGTTGCAGGAGATTGACTGCTCGCACTTTGTGTACGCATACAGTGCATCAACGACATCCTTTGCATAGACACCGCGCTGCAGCTTGATTTCAATCTCAACCTTTGCTGCGGTCAAATCGGTAATCGAAGAAATCTTGAGCTTACCGGCTTTTGCAGCGCTTTCAACTGAGTCTATGATGGCCTCAGTCGTCGTGTCTGCCGGAAGTTCGGTGATGACGATGCGCTTTGGGTCGCTCAGATCAAGCTTTGCGCGGCTTATGATTTTGCCCGTTCCATCCTTGTAGTCTGAAACGTCGATGATACCGCCCGTCGGGAAATCAGGATACAGCTGGAACGGCTCACCGCGCAGGCACGCTTTTTCCGCTTCGATTACTTCATTCAGGTTGTGCGGCAGTATCTTTGTGCTCATACCGACAGCAATACCTTCTGCACCCATGATAAGTGCAAGAGGCAGTTTTGCCCTGAAGACGACCGGTTCTTCCTTTCTTCCGTCATAGTTCGGAACCATGCGCGTAATCTTCGGGTTGTAGAGCAGGTCGCGTGCTATCGGCCGGATGCGGCACTCAATATAACGGGGAGCGGAGGCTTCGTCACCGGTGAACATGTTGCCGAAGTTACCCTGCTTCTCTATGAAAATCTCTTTATTGGCGAGCACGACAAGCGCGCCGACGATTGAGCTGTCTCCGTGCGGATGGTAGCTCATGCAGCGAAGTCG
>JAZUFS010000202.1:0-12460 GCA_045640805.1 Treponemataceae bacterium | reverse complement strand
AGAGAAGAGATATTAAAATGACAGCGAAAAGATGTTTTGCCACTCTGAATACCATATCATCAATCAGAATGAGCGTCAAATCACTTGACCGTTAAGTCAGTATGAGGTAGTTTTTCAACATGCAGAAAGCAATATTTGCAGGGTCATTTGATCCGCCGACATACGGTCACCTGAACATCATTGAGCGTGCGAGCAGCCATTTTGATACAATTATGGTTGTCATAGCCGTAAATAAATCAAAGAAATACCTGTTTTCAGAGGATGAGCGTCTCTCCATGGTGAAAGAACTCGTCAAGCAGTACAAGAACGTAGAAGTATATACCTGCGACAGACTGATTGTAGATTTCGCCCGTGAACATGATGCCAATGTCCTGTTGCGCGGTGTCAGGAATACAGCCGATTTCGCGTATGAGTTTGACATATCCCTGCTTAATAAGGGACTTGCACCTGAACTTGAGACGTTCTTCATCCCGACTGATCCGGAATATTTCGTCCTCCGTTCCAGTGCCATAAAGGAACTTGCCTCCTTCCACGGAGATGTTTCCCGCATGGTTCCACCGCTGGTAGAAGAGGCATTGAACAGGAAGTTTTCCTGAAAAATAACTAACCAGTATGACAAAATCATAGAAAATGTCAGAATTTTTATTGACAAATCGCCTTGAAATGGTATACTTAATTGACACTCTCAAGGCATCTGTGATATGTTGATGTGGTTAAAATAATTAAATTATTGAGCGAGGTTAATATATGGCAGTTCCAAGAGCGAAAACAGCAAAAGCTCGTACAAGGAGAAGACAGGCAATCAACATGAAGTTGAAGGCTCCAACACTCGTTGAATGCAGTAATTGCGGAAATCTGACTATGTTGCACCGTGTATGTCCGAAGTGTGGTTTCTACCGCGGAAGACAGATTATTACACCTGAAAGCAACAGCTAACAGGAGATAAAAATGGACGAATTGTTTGAAAAGATTCAGAAGCTGATCGCTGATAAGCTTGAAGTAGATGAGTCAAAGATTACTCTTGACGCATCATTCCGTCAGGATTTGGGCGCTGACAGCCTTGATACCTATGAACTGGTATACGCTATTGAAGAAGAACTTGGCGTAAGCGTTCCTGATGAAAAAGCTAACGAATTCGAGACAGTTCGTGACGCATACGATTTCATCAAATCACAGCAGAAGTAATTCTAATCTGATTTGACTGACTGAAGGCTTTTAATCATACTGGTTAAAAGCCTTTTGTTTTTTATGGCACATTTCATGAGCCGGGAGTCCTGATGGCAAAGAAAGCGGCACAAAGCAAACAATCCTCAGTAAAGGGCACGCTGTCACAAGTCAGAATTGATATGCTCATCCGTTTTCAGGAAGGACTCGGCATTCATTTCAATAACATCAATCTGCTTGACCAGGCTTTCCATCACAGGTCATACGTGAATGAAGCCGGCAAGGGTGCACAGAATAACGAGCGGCTCGAATTCCTTGGAGACAGTGTCCTGGGAATGGTTACCGCGACGTTCCTGTACCAGACGATGAAGGATCATCCGGAAGGCGATCTTGCCAAAATCAAGAGCGTCGTCGTTTCAGAAGCTACACTCAGTGCCATCGCTGTACGTATCGGCATAGATAAATGCCTGTGTCTTGGAAAGGGCGAGGAACATTCTGGCGGTCGTCAGAAGAAAGCTATCCTTGCAGATGCTGTGGAAGCGGTGTTCGGCGCATATTATCTTGATTCAGGATTTGAGCCTGCCCAAAAGCTTGTTCTTGAGCTTCTGGTGCCTGAAATAGAAAAAGTTTGGGAAGACCGCTACACAAAGGATTATAAGACAATCCTTCAGGAATGGGACCAGAAACAGTTCAAGGAAACGCCGAAATACGAACTCGTAAAGATAACAGGACCTGACCACGACAGAATCTTCTGGGTAAGTGTCGTCGTAAACGGATGTACTTTCGGTCCGGAAACAGGAAAGAATAAACGAGAGGCTGAGCAGAAAGCAGCGAAGCATGCCTATGAAGAACTGAACGGATAATACTGTCAGCAGGAATAGAATGGATAAATCAAATTGAAAGAATAAAGCAGTGAGGCTGCAGATAAAAAAAGACGCATCGTTTGATGCGTCTTTTTTGTTGAGCGGCAGAAGGGAGTCGAACCCTCGTCTCCAGCTTGGAAGGCTGGGGTAATAGCCGTTATACGACTGCCGCATGTTGTCATGCAACGTTGTTAATATATAAAAAAGAGCCGGGAGAGTCAAGTACTTCCAACTCTTTTTTAGTAAACAACCTAAGCCTTCAGGTTTTCCTCGAGCCATGCCCTGAAGTCTTCGTAACTGTTCTCCATAGGGATTGAATTGTCCGGGAGCTGCAGTACGCGTTCAAGTCTGTCCGGCATGACAGGTTCGCGGTTGATGGCGTCGTGAACGATGCTGCCGAATTTTGCAGGATGTGCTGTCTCAAGAACAATTCCCACTGCACGTTTTTCAAGGACATCAGGTGCCCAGTCAGGAATATTCGGTGTAAGGCCAGGCTTGTCGGCATCGTTAGGGAAGCCGGAAGTAAGCTGCAGCATTGCACCGCGTCTGATGTCATCCCATGCCTTCCAGCCGACAGCACCATGCGGATCGATGATGTAACCCGTGTTTGTATTACATTCCTTGATTGCACTCTTTGTGCCTGCATCGTCGAGCCAGTATGACGCGAAAATATGGCGTACTTCATCAAGTGTGTACATGGCGCGAATTCTCTCGTAGTTGCTCGGTGCGCCGACATCCATTGCGTTGGAGAGGGTCTTCACGGAAGCACGTGGCTCGTAGTTTCCGCTGTTAATCCAGTCAGGTACTGTGCGGTTGGAATTTGTCGCGGCTACAAAGCCTGAGATTGGCGCACCCATCTTCTGTGCGATGAGACCTGACGTAAGGTTTCCGAAGTTGCCTGACGGTACGGACACGATGATTGCCGGCGTTCTGATGCCGTTGTCATGATTGCTCCTGTCCTTTACGACGAGAGAAGAATACATGTAATAGAAACTCTGCGGTAAGAGGCGTGAAATGTTGATTGAGTTAGCTGAGGAAAGACGGAATTTCTTTCTGAGTTCAACGTCGGTGAAAGCAGTCTTTACGAGCTTCTGGCAGTCATCGAACGTGCCGTTTACTGAAAGGGCACGGACATTGCCTGTAAATGTTGACAGCTGCTTTTCCTGAAGCGGGCTTATTTTTCCGGCCGGGTAGAGGATTGTGACGTCAAGACCGGGAACTCCATGGAATGCGCTTCCGACAGCACTTCCTGTGTCGCCTGATGTAGCAACGAGAATGTGCAGCGGTGTGCTTTCATCTTTGTTGAAGTATGACATGACGCGTGCCATGAAGCGTGCGCCGAAGTCCTTGAACGCGCATGTCGGGCCATGGAAAAGTTCAAGTACGTAAGTATGCGTATCAAGCGGAACTACCTGAGCTGTAAACGGATAGCAGTCGGCAATGATTCCCTGGAGGTCGTCTTCCGGAATTTCACCTTCTACGTATGGTTTTGACATTTCAAAGGCAATCTCACGGAAAGACGGAGATGAAGGCTTGTCAAGAATTGCGTCTGAAAGCTTTGGGAATGAAACAGGAATGTAAAGTCCGCCTGTTTCTGAGTTCATGCCGTTAAGGACGGCAGTGCGGAAATCAACCTTGACTGTTTTGTCTCGGGTGTCTGTATAAATCATCGGAAATCCTTTCTCAGTAATTTTTATGTATAATAATACTATTATAGCAAATAAACATACGATTCTCAACTGTTATTATGAGGAAGAAAATTCCGATAATTAGGGTAAAGACATTATTCTTCGGGAGGAAATGTCATTCATGAGAGCAACAAAAGCATATATCAATCTTGATAATCTGCGTGAAAATATAGCATGTGTAAAAAGTTTCATCCAGGAAGATGTGAAAATGTGTATTGCCGTAAAGGCAGACGGATATGGTCATGGTGCCGCCCGTACAGCAATTGCGGCAATCCAGGCGGGAGCTTCGTACCTTGCAGTCGCATCTGTGCAGGAAGGCATTGAACTTCGTGAAGCCGGTATCGTGGCGCCTATACTGACGCTGAGCCTTCCTCTCAAGGAAGAAATTCCATCAATCATCGTACATTCAATAACGCCGCTTGTGTTCGACGAAGAGTTTATCGCGCAGGTGAATGAAGTTGCCGAGTCAATGCACCGCCGCGTTCCTGTCTACCTGAAAATTGATACGGGAATGGGTCGCGTGGGTTGCAGGCCTGAAATGGCAGGTGAGCTTGCCGAAAAAATCTGTAAGTCAAACGGGCTTTTCCTTGAAGGATGCATAACGCATTTTGCAGTTTCTGACTCTATAGCCCCTGAAAATATTGAATATACATCTTTCCAGGTAGCTAATTTCAACAAGGCAGTCTCACTCATCCGTGAGAAGGGAATTGATCCTGGAATCTGCTCTGCAAGCTCATCCGGCGGGATTTTCCTGCATCCTGAAGCTCATTTTGATATGGTCCGCCCGGGAATTGTCGTCTATGGCTACTATCCGGATCCTGCACTTAAGCCGGTTCTTGAAAAAGACGGAAAGTGCAAGGGACTGAAACCTGTCATGGAAGTCGTGACACACGTCGTCGCCATAAAGCATTTTTATAAGGGTGAAAGTATTTCATACGGCAGGACATGGGTCGCTGAAGAAGATTGTGATGTAGCTGTCCTCCCGATAGGCTATGCAGACGGACTTGTACGTAAGTTGTCACCTGGACTGACTGTCACCATCAACGGAAAGCAGTATCCGGTTGTGGGACGCATCTGTATGGACCAGTGCATGGTATGCCTTGGAGCAGATCATGACGTGAAGAGATGGGACAGGGTAACGGTCTTCGGTTATGACGAGGGGTGCCAGACAGCCGACGATCTTGCTGCAGAAGCAGGAACAATTTCGTATGAGATTCTCTGCGGAATAAACAAACGTGTACCGCGAGTATATATTGATACTGAAAAGAATTACTGATGATTAAAAAAAGAGCGGATGAAAGATTTGCTTGGAGTTGAAAGCATAGTTCGTTTATGAAGAAGACATAAAAAAAGACAGTCGAAAGACTGTCTTTTTTGTTGCCCGGAACAAGACTTGAACTTGCACACCCGTAAGAGCTCTAGTACCTGAAACTAGCGTGTCTACCAATTCCACCATCCGGGCAATCCGTTGGATGAGATGATAATATCAAATTAATGCGCATAATGTCAATAAGAACAGGGAAACTGATATGGGAGTAGATTTACAGGACAGCTTCTGCCAGGAGGAGTATTCCAAGGACGAGGAATAACACGACGATATAAACCCAGATAGGGAGCGTGCCAATCGGGATGTTTCTTTTTTCGCCTTCAGGAAGGTTTACCTGTGCATTGAATTTCGGGAGTTTGAATTTGCGGCGTTCTTTCTTCGCGTCACCACTTTGTGCGCCGGATGTTTTTGCGGAAGGAGATGAACCGTAACCACATTGCGGGCATCCATGTCTGAAAAGGTTCTGGTCGCCCGTTTTTCCGCAGACAGGACAGCGTACTGATGCGAAAAAATGACCGCAGCGTGGGCAGAAACGCGCATCAATGGGAACTTCGTAATCACAGAATTCGCAGAAAAATTTAGCAGTTCGCATGGGGATGAAAATCAGTAGAGAAGGCAGAATTCAATTGCTTTGCCAAGACCGCGTATCTGTGCACGTGCCTTGATTGTCTCGCCTTCAAACGTGAACTTGCACTGGTCAAGGATCTGACCGAAACGTATGCCTTCAACAGAGTCTTCTGTAGATGGAACAAACTTTATGACCGGATGTTCATAGCTTTCAACAGAACCTGTCACGACAAGTCCTGACCGCGGATTGATGAATGAGAACTGAACAGGATCTCCGTTGTCATATATGTCTTCTTCAGCAGGTTCTTCGACGGGAACTGTTTCCACTGGGGAATCAACTTCGTCGACAGGGGCTGACCACGTAATCTGTTCCGGGCGGTCAGGCTCTACGGCAGGTTCTTCCGGGAACGGCTCTTCATCGGCAATCGGTTCGTCGGCGACATTTTCTTCGGCGGCAGGTTCTTCCGGGAGCGGCTCTTCATCGGACGGTGATTCTGTCATTTCATCTTCGAGCGTGGAGAGGATGTCCTCGTCAGCACCTTCAATGACGAGACTGTCTTCTGGCTCAGCAATGCCATCTTCAGTAACTTCCTGGATATCATCATCGGCCGGGTTAATATTTGAGATTTCAGAATCTATCAGGTCAAATGCGTTTGCTTCGGCGGCAGAGATGTTGTGAATCTTGTTTACGGCGACACCTTCTGCTTCAGCCTGTTCTTTAAGGGCGGCATATTCTCCCGCAGGTTCAGACTCAACGGGAGCAGTGACTGTGGCAGATTCTGGTTCTGCAGGCTGTGCTGCGGCAGGAGCAGGAGCTTCCAGTCCCATTCCGGCGGGAAGCATGCTTAAAAGACTGTTTTTATCGCGGTTGGTAAGCGGTGAGTTGAATATATCCTGCGCACCAAGAAACATTGCCTTCTTTTTTTCACTTGCCGTGAAAGATGGGTCGGTAATAAGGTACACGAGCGGCTGGGTCTTAACTTCGCCTGCCTCAATGTGCGTGAAAAGCGTCTTCCAGTGACGTGGAAAATCAAGCGCACTGACGATGATGATGTGCGGCTGGATTTCAGTCAGGTTATCCAACGCCTTGAGAAACCAGCGGTAGGTGATTACATCCGCGCCGGCTTCTTCAAGAAATGAGCTGTATTCATTAATTGTATCTTCTGATTCTGCTATCAGAACTACTTTCATTCTGTCCCCACATTGTTTACGTCGTATTTGTAAAGCTGCCAGATACCATCTCTCTGACGCAGATAGTAAATGTATTCACGTATCTGGACGTAAGTTTCTTCGTTGAAGCGTTCAATTACCGTAACGGTTCCGTCTGTCTGTGAGTATTCAGTTTTCTTGATCTCAAACTCATCAGGAGAGGCTATCAGGTCGTTTGTCTTGAAAAGTTCCTTGAACTCAAGAAGCTGCGTTGCACGGTCGGCTGCGCTTGCTGCACGATATTTCCTGTCACGTACCTCATCGTTCTGGAGCATCTGCTCAAGGTCCATGTACAGGAAGAATTCATCCCACAGGCTTTTCTGACGGGCAATGATTGTCTTTTCAATTACTTTGTCCGGCGAAATTGCTTCAGGCTTAAGTACAGAAGACTGCGTTGTCTGTTTCTGGCTCTGGGCAATGATTGCGTTTGGCATTGCACGTACATCAAGTGAAAGCCGGTTTGAATCTACATACGTAAGTTTTGATTTCAGGAGTTCCGGATAGAAACGAACCTGGAAATAATATACTGCAGAAGATGGGATATCAATGTAATCCTTGAGGTTTTCAACGAAGCTGTATTCTTCGCCTGGTTCAAGGGCAATCTCCCTGAAGTAGACTGTCTGGCTTGTCGAGCGCTTTCTGATAAGTTCCTGATTCAGGTTCAGGCTTGCATTCTTTGCTGTGATTGCGACGAAATCCATGCTGAATGCGTGCTCATCCGCCATCTTGAAACGGACTGTATCTGTTCCTGTGTTGGACAGTGTAATCCGTATCTGGACAGGATTGTCATCCGCTTCAGACGGATAGTAGATTGTCTTGTCAAAGTAGTTTATTGAAACTGCAAGGCCTTTTGCAGCACCTGCAGTCTGACAGAACAGACTCTGTGCAAAGATAAGAAAAACGGCTATAATGCACCATTGAAATCGTTTCACGTTAACAACTCCTGTATACCTTTATATTATATAGTATCGGACACAATAAATGAATACCTTATCATTACCTGAAAACAAAATTGCATCATGGAGCGAACTTAAACGCGTCATTTCGTCTCTTCATGCGTCAGATACTGTATATCCCCAGCAGATTGAGGGTTTGCAGGGCGCCCTGTATTCATTTTTCCTTGCCGAATTCGCACGGTCCTCAAAAAAGGACATGGTTATTATAGCACCGTCTGAAAAGGATGTGCAGGAAATTGCGGTCGACTTACGTACTTTTAATGTAGATAAGGAAATACTTATTCTGCCGTGGTGGGGTACTGTGCCATACAGAAGTGCCGCCAGGGGATCGGTCGTCTTTGGAGAGCGTGCAAGTGTCCTTGCAAAACTTGCCGAATCCGCTTTTTTTGAGGGAGATGATGCTGCGGCTGGAAATAACGACGCGGGAAATGGACGCATTTTCATCATTCCGCAGCGTTCGTTCCAGACTCCCGTTCCTGATCCTGCATACGAACGTAAACTCATCTTCAAGATAAAGAAAGGCGTCGATTTTGACCCCATCAAGCTGTCGGAACGTCTTGTCGCCCAGGGCTACATCCGGGTGCCGCGCGTTACTGTCCGCGGCGAATTTACACTGCGCGGTGAAGTCCTTGACATATTCATGCCGCGTGAAGACACCGCACACCGCATAGTATTTGACTTTGACACCATTGAGCAGATACGTACATTTGATCCGATCACACAATCTACGAAAGACAGTCTCGACTCGCTCATAATTTATCCAATGAAAGAAATCCTGTGGACAGAGGAACTCGTAGAGGCACTAGAACCCAAGCTGGAACCTTTCATGAAACCTGTACGCGGGCAGGATGATACCGGAGAACTTGCCGTTACTGACGAAGACGCATTCCGTCAGGCAGGTGAACAGCTCGTGGGTGAACTACTTGAAAGCCATGAATCAGAGGGCGAAGAGCTGTATTATCCGCTTGTCTTTGAAAAAGTGTATACTATTTTAGACTACTTAAGAGATGATATCCCTGTTTTTTATATGGATTATGACCGTCTTGCCAATTCGCAGGAAAGTTTTGACAGGGAATATCTCGGTATGTACAGAAAGGAACGTCTTTCACGTCCCGTACCGCCGCCGCAGGTACTGCTCAGGCCGTTCAGTGAAATGGCCCCGGAAAGCGGGAAACATGCAAAGTCTGTCCTGTTCAGAACGATTCACGGTGCAGAGGGTGAGACGGACAAAGAACGTACCGTATTCAACGTCGATCCGCCGCACAGTTTCTTCGGCAATATCAGCTTCCTTAAGGAAAGTGTTTCAGGGCTTCTTGCTGACGGCTGGGATATTTACGTATACGCAGAAAGTGAAAATCAGGCACTGCGCATTCAGGAACTGCTCAGGGATTATGAAGATGTACACATTCTTCCAAAGCAGCTCTCTGCCGGCTTCGGAATTCCTGACATAAAGCTGCTTGTCATACAGGAAAACGAGATTTTCGGCCGTCGTAAGCGCGCACCGCATTCACTGCACAAGACAAAGAGTGCCGTAATCGATACGTTTGTCGAACTTAATCCCGGCGATTACGTCGTTCATGTAAATTACGGCATCGGACTTTTCAAGGGCATTGAGCGCGTGAAGGCACTCGGCAATGAGCGCGACTACATAAAGCTTGAATACGCTGACGAGGAGATTGTCTTCATCCCGATTGAACAGGTAAATCTTGTCCAGCGCTATATTGGAAATGAAGGCAACGCGCCTAAACTTGACAGAATCGGTTCCAAGTCATGGGAAAACCGCAAGAACAAGGTAAAGTCATCTGTCGAGGATATTGCAGAGAAACTCATCCTGCTGTACTCAAAACGTAAGGCTGCACGCGGATACGCTTTCCCAAAAGATACTGAGTGGCAGACTGCGTTTGAGGCAGCATTCCCGTACACCGAAACTGATGACCAGATAACGGTTGCCAAGGAAATAAAGGAAGACATGGAAAAGCCTGTGCCGATGGACCGTCTTGTTTGCGGCGACGTCGGTTACGGAAAGACTGAAATGGCGATGCGTGCGGCATTCAAGGCTGTCATGGGCGGCAAGCAGGTTGCGTTCATGGCTCCTACGACACTGCTTGCGGAACAGCATTACGAAAGTTTTCAGAACCGTTTCCAGTCATTCCCTGTAAGGATTGCAATGCTTTCCAGGTTTGTTGGTCCCAAAGAGCAGAAGGCTGTGCTGGAAAAGCTTGCTAAAGGCGAGGTTGACATACTGATTGGAACACACCGCATCATTCAGAAAGATGTCGTGTTCAAGAACCTTGGCCTTATGGTAATTGATGAGGAACAGCGTTTCGGTGTCAAGGATAAAGAGAAACTCAAGGAATTGAAGACGAACATAGATTACCTGGCAATGAGCGCAACCCCGATTCCGCGCACGCTCCACATGAGCATGCTCAAGATACGTGACATGAGCCTCCTGACAACACCGCCGCAGAACAGGCATCCCATTGAGACAGTCATAGACGCGTACAATGATGACAAGGTAGCTGCTGCCATACGGCGTGAAGTTGACCGCGGCGGACAGATTTTCTACCTGCATAACCGCGTCGAAGACCTTGACGAAGTGCGCATCAAACTCGAGAAACTCGTTCCTGAAATGCTCATCGACGTGGCACATGGTCAGATGACGAGCCAGGAACTGGATGACATTTTCCGCCGGTTCAAGATGGGTGGCTTTCACATTCTTGTCGCGACGACAATCATTGAGAACGGCATTGATATCCCGAACGTAAATACAATCATCATCGACAGGGCTGACATGTACGGTGTGTCACAGCTCTACCAGCTTCGTGGACGTGTCGGCCGGTCTGACAGATGTGCCTACGCGTACCTGTTCTACCCGGAAAACCGTGCCCTGAGCGAGATTGCCATGAAACGACTGCAGGTAATATCGGACTTTACCGAGCTTGGAAGCGGTTTCAAGATTGCCATGAAGGACATGGAAATACGTGGCGCGGGCAACCTTCTTGGCCGTGATCAGTCGGGCAATGTATATTCTGTAGGTTTTGACATGTATCTGCGTCTTCTTGAAGATGCAGTCCAGCGGCTTACGGACGAGAATTACCAGCCAGAGAACGAAGTATTGCTTGAGCTTGAGTATACGGGCTTCATCCCTGAAACGTACATAAAGAATCCGCAGACAAAGATGGAAATCTACAAGAAGATTGCATCCATATCAGCAAAGAACGAGCTTGAGGCTGTCTACGGCGAGCTTGAGGACCGCTTCGGACCGGTTCCGGATGAAGTGTACAGCCTGCTTGCCCTTGCTGAAATCCGCATAATCTGCAGGCAGCTCAACATTTCCACGCTGAAAGAACGCATGGGACAGGTTCAGATTGAGTTTACGCAGGTCGCCAACATCAGCATCGACAAGGCCCTGCGCCTCATTAAGGAAAGCGGCGGCAATGTACGGCTTGATCCGTCACGTCCAAACGTCATGATATTCAAGACAGGCAAAATAAGCCTGAGAGAGAAGAGCGTCTTCATCCGCGAAAAGCTCATGCAGCTTGTATGACTTGTAATCCCAAGCCTTTAGGTTTATACTTAGTGCATGAGCCGCAAAACACAAGCCATCCGTAAGTCACTTGACGAACTTAACTCACTGCAGGATTCACTTGCCACATTAAGTGAAGATTTACGCAACCGCCAGCTGGAAGACCTGTCATTCAAGATGGGCATGGAACTCAAGAGCCTGTCTTTCTGGATTGATTCCCTTTACGCACAGAACGGGCAGTCAAAGAGCCGCTCAAAGATACAGGCGAGCAGGGAAAACGGTAAGAAGGGAGGACGCCCTCCGAAAGAAATTACACAGGCTAAACTGCGCATTGCAGAACTGGAAGAAGTCATTATCCCGGACCTTCATTCAAGGCTCAGGCTTGCAGATGAGCTTTTTGAGGAAGCTGACATATCCGTGCAGGAACGGAAGGCTCAGGAAGAAATATCATCCCTGAAGGCTGAAATTGAAAGCTGGGAAGCAAAAAAACGTCAGTAAAACAAAAGAAAACGTAAATTGCTCTTCATTTAAGTAAAATTACAATATGACTTAAAAAAAAATAATTATATAATTGTATCGTGCACATTTTGTATATTATTGCAACCATCAGTTATGGCTTAGGTCTTCTGACATATTTTGAGCAACGTAAACAGATTAAATCTTCTCAGGTATTGCTGCTGGTATTATGTTTCATAGCAATGTTCTGCTATACGGCAGGAACATATGCAGTAGAACTTGAAACTCTGAAATTCTGCGATCTTCTCTTTACGGTCAGCATGATCATGGCTCTCATGTATATGTCGTTCATAGCTGCAGAACTGTGCATGTTCCCGTTCAGCAAAATCGAAAAGTTCATATTCCTCGCTCTGCTGGCCGCAATATGTCTTGCCAAAATAGATCCTTTATATCTGAACTGGTACTATACCGACATAAGGCTTGAGCGTGTAAACGGCTTTTCATATCTGGTCAGAGGAAAAGGTCCTGCCTATTATTGCACGATCATATTCATCGTCCTTTGCTTCATAAAGATGCTCAGGATTGTGCTGATAACAATAAAGAAAAACAGACAGGTTTCTCACAAGACATGCAGGAAACTTATCCTGATTACCCTGATAATCTGTGTCAGTTACCTTATTTCAAATGTAGCCGGTTTGAAATAC
>JAZUFS010000201.1:0-2250 GCA_045640805.1 Treponemataceae bacterium | reverse complement strand
AGCCGCAGAATGACCGCGACCAGAATGATGGAGACAATCATAGCGACAACGAAACCGGTCACAAATGATGTGTACTGACTGTTGTAAAGTGAATCAAGATGCCGGGTCAAATCTTCAAACGTCTCTGTATACGACTGGGAAACATAACTGTAAAGATCCTCACGGGTTGTTGTCAGGGAACTCAAGCCGGTATTGAAATAGGACCACTTATCAAAAATTTCCCTCAGATCAGCTTCTATTTCTGAATCAAACAGACTGTCGGCATAAGGAAACTCAGTCAGCTGTAAAAGAAGATCTGACGTCTGAATATACAGAGTATTCCAGTTGGACGAAATGGCCGTAGTACTTGTTTCGTCAAAGGCGGCATCATTCCAGGAAAGCAGCTGCTGGGCAACAGAATTTGTCTGGGAAACAGTCAGCTGATATTCTTTGAAAGAAATGAGCTTGTTGAAGTTCATGAACATCCAGACGTTGATTGACAGCGTGACAAGAATAAGACCGATAATTAAGAACGAAAACTTACTTCGTAAACGCATGACAGCTCCTGTACCAAACGCAGATGGAAACTCCATCCTCATGTCCCATATGCTGTTTTTCAGTATACCATGACTACGCAGATTTTGGCACAGAAACATTTTCCGAAGAAAAAAAGTGCATAATTTTGTAAAAATTTGACAAAAAAAGCCGGCATGGTTTCCCAGCCGGCTTTCATAAGCGAAGTTTCAGTTTACTCAGCAGTATGTCTTGAGGATTTTCTCAAGGCGCTCGCGTCCGATAATCCTCATGAAGTTAGCGAGGCGCGGTCCCTGATCCTTTCCGATGAGCACCTGATAGACAGCGGTGAACAGCTGCTTTGTCTCAAGGCCGCAGTTGCCTGCAACCTCGTAGACCTTCTCAGCAAGTGCCTTGTCTTCAAGACCTTCCATGACAGGAAGCACATCCTTGCAGATGCCCTGTACGGCGGCAAGTTCAGCCGGAGCCAGGTCGACCTTCTTGTAGTCGGCGGCGTCAGGATTCTTCAGTGCAAAGCGGAACTCTTCAGGAGCACATTCGGTAATCCAGAACCATGCGCACTTTGCGCGTGTGCGGAAAGCCTTCTCCTGTGACGGCTTGATGTCGCCGATAGTTGCGATTACCTTGTCGATGTCGCCGCCGTTAATCTGCAGCAGATTGCAGAGGTGACGGAAGCCGCCGGTCAGCTGATATGGCATTTCCTCAGGCATGCCGTCTACCTGTGACAGCTCGTAGATTCTCTTTTCCTTGGCAAACAGATTGTCGCTCTTTGCCTTGTCTACGCCCCATACGATGCGCTCAGTCTTGTCATAGTCCTCGTACGTCTTCATGACGTCAAGGTCGAAGCTGATGGTGAACTCTGTATCAGGGCGTGTACCGGCAAACAGGTAGCGGACGATTTCCGGCGGATAGACGCTCAGAACGTCGCGCAGTGTGGTGACGTTTCCAGAAGATGAAGACATCTTTCCGGCGCCGCCCTTAATACCGATGAAGTCGTAGCGGAATGAATCAGGTGCCGGCCAGTGGAATACTTCGTCAGCAACCAGGCGTGCGGTGTCGAATGAGCCGCCCTGGCTGTGGTGATCCTTTCCAGCAGGCTCGAACACAGTGTGCTCATACTGCCATCTCATAGGCCAGTCAACACGCCAGCCAAGCTTTATTTCCTTTGAAGTGCGGAGGTCAGCGCGTTCAACGTGACCGCAGCTTGTGCACTTGTACGTAAGCTCATACTCGCCGTCATAGTCGACCATTTCAGTTGTGTCTTTGTTACACTTGCAGCAGAAAGCTGCGGTCGGCCAGTACTCGTCATCGTCAGTCATCTTGTGCTGCTCGTCGCGGTACCGGTTCAGGATTTCCTTCAGACGGTTCCTGTTCTGCAGTGAAATGCGCATGCCCTCAGCATACATATTCGCGCGGTACCGTTCTGACTGGTACAGGTACTCAGGATGAATGCCAACTTCAGGAAGGACTGACTCAACGTCAACCTCATGATGGCGTGCGTATGATGAGTCGCGGCCTGTTGTATCAGGAACCAGAGTGATAGGATAGCGCAGATGCTCTGCAAGGATGTCCTGGTTCGGCATATTGAGCGGAACCTTGCGGAACACGTCGTAATCGTCCCAGGAATAGATGAAACGCACGTTTTTACCGCGGGCGCGGAGTGCGCGGACTACTAAGTCTACAGAAATGATTTCGCGGAAGTTACCGATATGTACCGTTCCGGAAGGAGTGATGCCA
>JAZUFS010000200.1:0-2175 GCA_045640805.1 Treponemataceae bacterium | reverse complement strand
GTATTGTCTTCCTAAGACCGGCTTGGCCTCCGACTTAAACTGAGTCAGGTCCAGGCGAAGCCCGGTAGCATTATCTTTCTGGATAAGCTCAATCGTTCCCATGGGATACTTTCCAGACATACTGACAGTCATAAATGTGCCATCTTTACCAAAGGTATGAAAAAGCATTTCATCAGTACATCAGCACAGTGGCTTTGCGCCCTGCTCTGCCTTTTCTGCCTGCTCGGCATAACCGCATGTGCAACCACACGGGGCGCCACAGACACATCGTCAATAGTCGGCAAATGGTTCTTTGATTACAGAGATAATCAAGATAGCACAACAGTTCAGATTTTTGATTTCAAAGATGATGGAACCATAACAGGTTATCTCAAAAATCAAGATACTTATGAATATGACAAAGGCACCTATTGGTTTGAGGAGGATGCAACAGGTAAGCCTGTATTTGTGATTAACTTCACTCAGTCAAAATTGAATCCTCAAGATTCATTCGAAGAATGTGACCTGAATACCTATTATAACATTGAAATAACTGACGATGACCTTGTCTTAACCCGCTTCAAGCGTGATTTCACTGCAATGGGTGGTGACATTCAGACTTTTGACCCACCTGCAGTTTTACACTTTTACCGCATGAAGAATGTTAAAGCAAAACAGCTTACCGGCACATGGTCATTAGTTAGTTCACCGGAGCTTTTTCAAACCTTTGGTAAAGATGGCACATTTATGACTGTCAGTATGTCTGGAAAGTATCCCATGGGAACGTTTGAGCTTATCCAGAAAGATAATGCTACCGGGCTTCGCCTGGACCTGACTCAGTTTAAAGACACCCTGTCAGCAGAGCCCCGTGAAATACCAGACACTAACGAATACTTTTATGACATGTGGCTTGCACATGATATGTTCCTTATTCAAATGCAGACAGGTGCAATAATAGGAGATTCAGAATACAATAACTATCCTGAAAACTATAGTGTGCTGACGCTTGAACAATAAGGCAGCTCTTTTGTTTTCTGTACACGCCCGCACTGAGTGCGGATACAATAAAAACGGCGTCCATAAGGGCGCCGTTTTTATTGTATCTTAAGCTCTATGCATAAAAAAAGACGCCCCAAAGGAGCGCCTTTATTAACAGTCAGTTTTCCAGCTTACTTTGTTGCAAGGATAGCAATACCTGGGAGGGTCTTGCCTTCGAGGAACTCGAGAGATGCACCACCACCTGTTGATACGTGGCTCATCTTGTCTGCAAGGTTGAACTTGTTGACAGCTGCAACTGAGTCACCGCCACCAACTACTGTCATTGCGCCACGACCTGTTGCTTCTGCAACGAGCTTAGCTACAGTTTCTGTTCCCTTTGCAAATGCGTCGAACTCGAATACACCGACTGGTCCGTTCCATACGATTGACTTAGCTGTTCCAAGAACTTCCTTGTAAGCTTCAATTGTCTTAGGACCAACATCCATTGCCATAAGGTCGTCAGGAATGTCCTTTCCGTCAACTGCTACTGGAGCTGCATCCGGGCTGAACTCAGCTGCACCAACGTGGTCTACTGGCAGGACAATCTTTACACCCTTTGCCTCTGCATCAGAAAGCAGCTTCTTTGCTGTGTCGATGAAATCATCCTCAACGAGTGACTTTCCGACTTTAAAGCCCTGAGCCTTAAGGAATGTGTATGCCATACCACCACCGATAACCAGTGCTGAAGCGTTCTTGAGCAGTGACTCGAGAACAGCGATCTTTGATGAAACCTTAGCACCACCGATAATAGCTACCTGTGGCTTTGGTGGGTTTTCAACCATTGGCTGGATGTACTTTACTTCTTTCTCCATGAGGAAGCCGCCGACTGAAGGAACCGGCATGAACTTTGAGATAGAAGCTGTTGAAGCCTGATCGCGGTGAGCTGTACCAAAAGCGTCGTTTACGAAGATGTCACCGTATGTTGCAAGTTCCTTTGCCATTACGTCGCGCTCTGCAGCATCCTTTGAAGTTTCTTCCTTGTGGAAGCGTACGTTCTCGAGCATTGCAACAGCACCTTCTGGAAGAGCGTCAATTGCTGCCTTCTGGCCGAGTGCGTCAGGAAGGAATGTAACGTCCTTTCCGAGCTTCTCTGAGAAGTACTTTACGACTGGAGCCATGCGGTTCTTGCCGTTGATGAACTTTTCTGCATCTGCATCA
>JAZUFS010000199.1:0-3305 GCA_045640805.1 Treponemataceae bacterium | reverse complement strand
AGCTGACATGGTTATTCTTGAACTTGTAGATTACAAGCTTGATACAAAGGCTGCAGAAAAGAAGGCTGACAAAGCTGAAAAGAAGGCTTCAAAGCCAGCTGAAACAGCTCCAAAGCCTGAGAAGAAGGCTCCAAAGGCTGATGCAGAAGAAAAGGCAGAAGCTCCAAAGACAGCTAAGAAGCCAGCAGCTAAGAAAACAACAACTGCTGCTAAGAAGCCAGCTGCAGGAACAACTGCAAAGAAGAGTGCCAAAGCTGCTCCAAAGAAAGCTGAGACAGCTCCGGCTGAAACAGAGGCAAAGGAGTAAACTATGTCAAAAGCACATCGCGGAAAAGGTATTCGTGAACTCCCTGCACACGGACGCGGAAAATGCGCTAAGTGTGGCAAGGACGCAATCAAGACTCTTTACGAAGTCGAAATTGACGGCGCAAAGGCTAAGATGTGCAAGTATTGCAATGCTGCCATTAAGAATGCAAAGAACAAGGCAGCTGCAGAGCCAGCTGCTGAGTAATTGTAACTGGTAATCAGCAATACACAGCCGCCCACGATAGTTAATGGAGCATGCTTCATTACAGTTGGGCGGCTTTATTTTTGTCTTTACCGGAGTTCTGATGCTTGAAGAACAGATAGAAAATCTTCTCAATTCTCTTTTAAGAAAAGAACTGAACATGTTTTCGGTAAAGAACATTCAGAGCCTGCTTGCTGAACAGGGAATCAAACTGCCGGCACAGGAAGTTACGGCTTATCTTCAGGTGAATCCCTATGTTACGCAGCTTTCAAACAAGAAGTATCTGACACGCGCAGGCTGTTTTACGGGACGTTTTTTCAGTATAAAGCCGACAAAATACGAAATTGAGCAGGGAATTCTTGTACCGGGAGACCGTTGCATGCCGTTTGTTGACCCGCAGATGCTTCCTGACGAACTTGATTTTTCATTTAACGGTACTTCAATACCTCATTGTACGGGCGAATATAACACATCAGAACTTCTCGATCATTACATTCTGTATGGCGAAGAATACTCAGCCCAGTACCTTGCCTTTGACCCATGCAATAACGAAGAAGACTATTCCGCAAACGGATTTGAGCTGCCGCCAAAAATGAAACTCACGGTGCTCGATATGGCGGCATTATATGAAAGCTGGAATTTCCAGTTTGGAGACCGGCTTGTCCTGTATGTATGTGATTGGGATAAAGGAATCATTTCCCTTTCACCAAATCTGATCCGTAAGGAAAATCCATTTGAACAGACTGCGGCAGAAGAAAAACGCAAGAACTGGTATACAGAATTTGAGAAGTGCATCTTGGAATCATTTGAGAATGCAGGTCCATGCGGCTCAATGGAAGAACAGCTGGCATCCGCATTCCTATGTGATATCCCTGGTTTAACTGATATGTATTGTGGTTCCGTCGAAGAATTCCTTGAGCAGACTGAACAGATCGGCATTGTGGAATATGGAGTAGAAAGCCGTCTGTGGAAAACTGACTCAGAGATTCCTGCTGCAGGTAACTGGGTCAATGAAAGTGATGACACGGAAGTAATGGCGGGAACACTGTATGGCGTGTTCGGACTGCCAATGCCTGACTATATTGTCGAGGCATTTATCTTGGATTCGCTATACCAGAAAGAAGAAACGAGTGAGAAGATTTACAGCAGGATTTTGTCTGACGATTCACTATTGTCACCGTTTCAGCAGAGTTTATTAATATTGCACTTGCAAAGACAGCATGATATAATTAAAAGGACATATAATTGGTTTGCAGATTATGAGATAGGAGAAATCCGCAATCGGGCATTGAAATTGTATTCACAACTTTTATGTCTGATCTGTGAGTTAGACCGCTGCAACGTACCTGTAGACAGATTCCCCCAGCAGGAACTGGTTATTCTGTCGCAGTTGTACAGTCACACCGGCAAGCTTATAGAAGCGCTCTTGTTTCAGAAAAGCATATCCGAAAAGGATATTTCTGCGGCAAGTCTTTCCCTTGAAGGAATGAATTTCAGTTTCGGCGAGATTCAGGGACCTTTAAGGATAGCATTGAAGCAGCATCAGAAAAATGCTTTTTCAATAGTTAAAAAGGAAAAAAAAGATGGGCGAAACAAGTTTAATTGACACACTTATCCGCAAAGGCGGCGTTATTCAGAATGCACCTGGAAAAACATTACCAGAAGTGTATCGCACGGTGTTAAAGGATCAGGAGTTCCCTGAAGGCCTTACAGGCAGTATCGTCTACAAAGAACTTATCCAGCGTGAGAAGATGATGGGCACTGGCGTCGGAAACGGCGTTGCAATTCCACATCCGAGATATCCTCTCATTAAGGATGATGCAGAACAGCGTATTATCGTCGTTTACCTCAAGAATCCGATTGCAATCAGTTCACCTGATATGCGTCCGGTTTCTACACTTTTCATAACACTTACGAGTTCAAGTAAGAATCATCTTCAGGTTCTTTCTGACCTTGCTTTCCTCATCCAGAAGGCTCCATTCCGTGAAGCTCTTGAGAAGCATGTGTCACAGGAAGAGCTGCTGGATACAATTCAGAGTATTCTGGCAAAGAATAAAGAGACCAAATAATTAGGGAGAATATACAATGAATGTTAAAGCTTTGGAAAAAGTAGCGCTTTCAGTGCGCACTCTTTCTATGGATGCAATCCAGAAAGCAAAATCAGGACATCCTGGTTTACCAATGGGAGCTGCTGAACTTGCAGCAGTTCTGTACGGCGAAATTTTAAAGCATAATCCGGCTGACTCAAAGTGGGCAGACCGCGATCGTTTCGTCCTTTCAGCAGGTCATGGATCAATGCTGCTGTACTCAATCCTTCACCTGAGTGGATACAAGGTATCTCTCGATGATATCAAGTCATTCCGCCAGATTGGTTCAAAGTGCCCGGGACATCCTGAGGCAGGTGAGACTGACGGTGTTGAAGCAACTACAGGTCCTCTTGGACAGGGTGTTTCAATGGCAGTCGGTATGGCTCTTGCTGAGTCAATGCTCGCCGCTCATTTCAATACAGACGACTACAAGGTTGTAGACCATTACACATACGCTCTCGTTGGTGAGGGCTGTCTGATGGAAGGTGTTTCATCTGAAGCATCAAGCTTTGCAGGCACAAACAAGCTTGGAAAGCTCATCGTATTCTACGACGAAAACAACATCACAATTGATGGAAACACAGACCTTGCTTTCACAGAAGATATTGCAAAGCGCTATGAGGCATATGGCTGGCAGATTCTGCGCGGCTCAATGTACGACATGGCTGATATTGCTAAACTCGTTGAGAAGGCAAAGAAAGAAGCTGACA
>JAZUFS010000198.1:0-3382 GCA_045640805.1 Treponemataceae bacterium | reverse complement strand
AACTATATTCCTGCCCTGCACGGGAACTTTGCGTTTGCTGCAGTCAGGTCATGGTCAGATTTTCTGAGTGACAAAGCATCCATCTTTGTGGCTCTTGTCAATGAGACAATCAGTGCAATCTCTGCAGATTATTCTGTACAGGCACAATTTGGAAAGCTCTGGCACAGAAACATACTCCTGAATATTTCTTTATATGACAGCATTCCTTCTTCACTCAGATTCAATGCAGGAACATTCATTTCAAAAGCAGATAAGGCGGCAATCATCGGGGCCGGTCCATCGCTTGATGTAAGTCTGAAAAAACTTGCTGCTGACCGTTCTTCATATTGCATTTTCGCAACAGATACAACACTCAGTACGATTACATCCGCGGGAATTACTCCGGATTTTGTTGTCACTGTAGATTCACAGCCAGTCAGTGAAAAGCATTTCGTAGGACAATCTCTCAAGGGGACAGTTCTCGCGGCAGATCTGACCGGAAACTGTTCAATCATAAAGAACGCGGTAGAACAGAACACGCAGATTTTGCTTTTTCACAATAATCATCCGTTGTCGGCGTTGTTTGACATGTGGCTTACTGACGTGAAAAGACTTTCAGGCAGTGTATTTCCTGTAATAGATTCCGGAGCGGGAACTGTCCTGCATGCGGCAACTGATCTTGCACGTAAACTTGGCTTCACGGAACTCGAGTTTTTTGGGGCAGATTTCTCTTATTCAGAAGGAAAGCCGTACACAAAAGGTACGTACCTTGAAAAACAATTCTACGCGCAGGATGAACGTACGGGAAATGCGGAAACGGCGTACAGCCAGCTCATGTACAGGACACCGCTTATTGCAATATCCGATACATCATTTACTACCGAAGTGCTTACAAGGTATAAAAACTCACTCCTGAAATATCTTGAAAATCAAAGTACATCACAGATAAAAAATACAGATTTTGATGTACATTCCATTAAAACAGGTGATTTCATCCCCTGGTACCATGAAAAACTGCAAAAAAAAGACGAAAAAGTGCTATTTTCCATACTTCCGCTTGCAGCTTGGTATAAAAAAAATTTTTCAAATGCCGATACTGAATGTGTATATGCATTTGCTGAAGAACAGACAGCAAATGTTGGGAGGATTCAGTGTCATCTGCAAAGAAAATAAACGCTTTTTCAGTCTTCGTACTTTTTGTATTTTTAATCTCAATTCTGTATGCCGGAATATTTCTCATCAATACTGCAAATGCGAGAAAACTTTCTTTAGAGCAGAAAACAGCTGACATCACATCAGAACTCGAGGCACTCTCAAAATCTACAGTACTCTACTCCCAGGAATACTATGACGGCGTGTCAAAGATAATCGGAAATGATCCTACCATTTCAGCCTGCATCATAAAGCAGGATGGCACACCTTCATTTGTGTGGCCAGTAGGTTCATCGTTCATCCTTACAGACAATGAAAATACTCCCGAGATTGATTCTGATTCATTCCTTATTGATGTAAAAGAGGGTTATTTCATTACAGATAATGGAGTTACAAACTGGTCCATTGCATTTGCAAGCCTTACCGCTGCAGATATTTATTACAGGTGTTCACACTCTTTCATTGCAATTCTTACTGCTACACTTCTCTGCCTTATGGTAATTGCCTACATCAGTGTTTTCAAAACGCCACGTGTAAAATCTGAACCAGGTGCAAAAACCGCTGATCCTGCAGTACATATTCCAGAGGAAGAAGAACTTGAAGATTATGACGGCGGTTATATATATGATGTCGCCCTCAATGATGATATTGATACTGTATTTGATGAGCAGGATCATGAAGTAATCAGAAATGATGCAGCAGAAGATTCTATTTCAGCTGAAGCTTCCATTCCGGATGAATTCGTTGTAGAAGCTGCACGTCATCAGGCAGCAGTTCATGCTGCTCCTAAGAAACGCATACTTAAAGAATCTGAAGACCCGCTTGGTCTTTTCTCTGAATTAACAGGATTCGGTTGGGAATCATATCTTGAGACACGTCTTGATTCAGAGTTAATCCGTGCAGCGTCTTCTGAATATGACCTTGCACTCTTCATTGTTAAGATTAAAGATGTTGAACGTACACATCCTGCTTACGGAGAACTGTGCTCTGCACTTCTTTCGTTCTTCAAATTCCGTGATATGGTCTTTGAGTACGGTTCAGACAGCTTTGCCGGAATTGTTACCGGTATGGATATAAACGGATGTATGAGTTCTGTAGAAAGTCTTTACAATGCTCTTCACGATATTCTTAAGGCAAATGGAATTGATGGAGAAATCTGCATCGGTATTTCTACACGGTGCTTCCGTCTCATTCCAGGTGCACGATTACTTCAGGAAGCTAAGGACGCTGTCGTAAAGGCTACAGAAGAAAAGGACATGCCGATAATAGCATTCCGTGTTAATCCTGGAAAATATAAAGAATTTCTTGAAAATGAAATGGAACTTGCTCAGGAACCCATCGCTTCCTGAAGTACTGTTTTAAGCTTCTATTCCAGCAGGAGTATCTGAATAATTATCTTCTGAAACTTCATCATCTGAAGTTTCAGACTCTGTTTCCGATTCTGGATCTTCTTCTGGTTCAGGCGGGAACGCTTCGTTGTACAGTTCTTCGTAATTTTTAGAAAGCCGTTCATTACCTGGATTCTTATCACAAAGCTCTTCATACAGCTGAAGGGCTTTTTCTTTTTCACCGCTTTTATACAGTGTATACGCGTAACTTTCTTTCAGTGTGGAATTATCTTTATCAAGCGCCAGAAGCTGTCCGTAAATTTCTGCTGCCTCTGACCATTTATTCAAAAGCGCATATGTTCTTGCAATCTGATAATCAATTGGAGCCGTATCATCAATTCTTTCACGGACTATTTCAAAGCAGGATAATGCTTTTTCGTATTGTTTTGTTTCTATGTATTTATTGCCAAGGTCATAATACTCTGCTGCAAGATTTCTGTCGCTTACCGAGTTTTCTCCCGGGATTGATATGCACGAAACAAAAATCATGCAGCAGAACATACAGCCTGAAATGAGAAAATGTATTTTTGATGGCAGTTTCTTCATATCCGGCTGCATTGTTTTGATTAATGACCGCCGAGTACAGTCTGCTCGATCTTTCTGAGCTGAGAGCGGTACAGACCGTTGATGTTGAGGCCATAATCTGCAATCAGCTGAATGATATTGCGTGGTGTGTCTTCTGTATCGCGTCCGTTCAGGCGGTCACCAGCATCGCCAAGTCCTGGCATAATGTAAGCTGATGCGTTGAGGACAGGGTCCATCCACAGTGTGTAGCATGTGCAGTTTTCGAGTGCACGTACGACGCGGAGGCTTCCCTTGAGTGCAGAAATGACATTGAAGAACTTGATTGACTTTGGCTTGAT
>JAZUFS010000197.1:0-11298 GCA_045640805.1 Treponemataceae bacterium | reverse complement strand
AAAAAAAAAAAGGTGCTGGAACCGGGGGACGGTTCTCAAGTGAAAACCAGAGACCCGCCCCCTGGTTTCCACTAGACCTAGAGTAAACAAGAGAACCGTCCCCTAGTTCCACCCTAAGCCCAGAGTGAACCAGAGAACCGTCCCCTGGTTCCCCCTATAAGCCCAGAGTGTACTAGAGAACCGTCCCCTGGTTCACCGTAAAATAAGTGCGAGCGCTTCCATGTCCTCGTCGCGTGTGACGATAATCGTGCTGCCCGAAAGCGTCGCGCTTATGCCGCTGCCCTTGTATTCGCTGACGATACCTTTTTTCAGCGATGCGGCAACTTCCTCAGGCAGATTAATCGTGAACGAGCGCGGTGCGTTGTCAAACACATGAATCGTCAGGTATGTGACGCCGCCGCCCTGCCGCAGAATGCCCTGCCAGCCTTCAAGTTTTCTCGCAGACGGGCCGCGGTCGCCGAAGAACCAGGTATAACCGTCTTTTGTGGCAGGGACAATCTGCTTGTAGGACGCGATGCCCTCATCAATCTTTGCCCACTGCTCTTTTGAAAGCTCGGTCACGTCGCCCGAGAAGCAGAGCCTGCCCAGGAACGTAGCCGCGACAGAGTAGGCGAGCCGCTTGAGCGGATCAGTCTTACGGATGACGCACCAGATCTGGCTCTGACGGGGCAGTATCGTCCTGTGGAGCGCAGCGGCGATTACCGGAATGTTCGTACATTCGTGCGCGTCGCTGAATGAGGCTTGGCTTACGAGCGACATCATGAGCGGCTCTGTTTTGTGGCCGCCAGAAGCGCAGTTTTCTATGATCAGGTTCGGAATGTCTTTTTTCAGGGCACGCACAAAGTCAAGAGACGCTTCTCTGTCCTGGCGAAGTCCTTCGCCGAGAGATTCTGCACCGTCACAGCCAAGACCGTACGTGTCGTTGTAATCCATCTTGATGTACTCAAATCCGTATTTTTTAAGCGTGCCGTTCACCCGTTCCGTGAGGTATTCCTTTACCTCAGGTTTTCTCATGTCGAAGAAGCGTCTGTTCTGCGTTTCAAGCACCAGGCCGTCGCGTTTCAACAGCAATTCTTCCTGATTGTAGACGTGCGCGAACTTGCCGATGTTGTCTATCTCAAACCAGATGCCGGCCTTCATGCCCTTGTCGTGAATCTTCTTCGTTACGGCGACGAGTCCGTTCGGGAAGAGCGTGTCCGACGGAATGTAGTCGCCCATCGAGTTGCCCCAGTCCTTGCCGTCTTCAAGGAACCAGCCGCAGTCAACGACAAAGTACTCAATGCCGTGGCCGTCAATCGCATCAAGAATGCCGGTGATGTTCTTTTCAGACGGCGTTCCCCATGTGGTGCAGTACTCGTTAAACATGACAGGCAGGCTTTCTTCAGAAGCAGGATTAAGCGCGAGGAACTTCTTGTTCCAGGAAGTAAGGCGCTGGCAGGCGTCATCTACGCCGCGGGTGCTGGCTGTCAGGAGTGCGGTCGGCGTCGTGAAGCTTTCGCCAGGGGCAATGGTCTTCATCCAGTGGCCTGCCTCGCGGTCAGCAAGTCCGCCTGAGAAGTTGAAGCCCGCGTCACGGCGGTAGAACTCCATCTGCCAGGAAGACTCAATGGCAAGAGATGCCGCCCAGACGACGCCCGCTTCAGTGTCTTCAAGCGCGCCGAACGGAGCAAAGGTGCGGACCGGCATGGTGCCGACCTGTCCGTAACGGACTGAGCTTGCGGGCCAGTACGCCCACGCAGGCTCAAGCTGCAGCGACTCAGCGGTCTCACTGACGAGCCAGCCTTCGTCACTCCATTTGCTGCGGATGCGGTGAATCTTCACCTTGTTATGTGATTCGCCTTCAGAAAAAGGCGTCATGTTGCTCAGACTGAAACTGGAGAGCAGTTCCAGAGAAGCGTCCCCTGGTGCGGGGATGATGTTGCGGACCAGAGAACCGTCCCCCAGTTCCAGCGTTCGCACTACAGAACCGTCCCCCGGTTCCAGCGTTCCGTTAATGAACGTCGTCTTTGACTCTACGCACTTATCTCCATCCGTGTAGCCGAGTGTGTGAATCCACGTGTGGTGTGAATCATCCTCAAGGATGGTGTCAATTTCGGTGCGGGGCAGGCCGTTTATCTCATCCGTGAGTTTCCGTACATCCTGCTTTACCAGGTGCATATGCTCGACGGTACCGCTGTTTCTGAGCGTAAGGCCGCCAGAGTAGCCGTTCGGGTACTGGTCGCCGATGAGCTTTGACTGAACGAGACAGTCGCCGTTAGATTTCTTGAGTTCTACAACATCCGCGAGCTTTGATGTCGGGATGAGGTCCAGGACAGGCCGTCCGGTTTCTTCAATGATGTACCGGGCGGTCAGGTCTCCCAGTTCATATGTGTTGGATATGTGCTTTTCCATAGTAAGTTCAGTATATCGCTTTTTTGAATTCTTGTGTTATAATAATGGGTGGAGCAAAAATTATGAAAAGTGTTTTCCCATTGCCTCCCTGGGCTGATGAAATTCCTGAGGGAGCTGTTATTTCTACCGAGGAAACATATAAAGTCGGCGAATATTTTGACCGTTTCCACAAGGATGTATTCAAAGGAACTTCTGCCGGTGATTTGAAATACTACTGGTACGATCCGACCGAACACGGATATCCGGCCAGAAATGACTATCCGCTCGTTATTTTCCTGCATGGTGTTTCCAATTCGTTTGAAGGCGATATCTGCATAAATTATGCTGGTGCTGAATTTTTCTCAACAGATGAATATCAGAAAGATTTTGGTGGTGCATATCTTCTTGTCCCGGTTGCAAATGAAAAGCAGGAAGAAGATGAGATGGGCGTCACCGGTTTCTGGAGTGATGAGTACACGGTCCCGCTCTATGACCTGATTAACGCTTTCATAAACGAGAAAATGCACGGTGTCGGCAAGAAAATCGTCATCGGCAATTCTTCTGGTGGCCTTATGTCATTCAAGATGGTTACCGCATATACAGATTTCTTCGATGCGCTTCTTCCTGCCGGAAACGGTGCCATCCCTGATGACGGTGTGCTTGACCGGTATGACGAGGAGAACATCTACATGTTCCTTGCAATCTGTAAGCATGATGAGCTGCATGATTTCAACATTGAGGTAGAACCACGCATTCCACGCCTTAACAAAATGAAACACTGCGTTCAGTTCACACCGGATTGGGTTTATACCGGGGACCATGGCGTTCAGTCAATCATGGGCCTTACAGAAATGGGACAGCACTGCATCATCAATCAGATACACATGAACCTGAAGTATGATGACGGTACACCTATGGATGAAGATATACCGCGCGGCGTCACCGGATGGCTTGACGACGTCATTCACGACAGATAACTGATACAGTATTGGGTGGGGCGGAGGTAAGTCATGACTGTCTCTTTATTGTGTGAGTACATGAAAAATCCGGCTGGACTTGATGTCAGGGAACCGCTTTTCTCATGGAATCTTGATGACAGTGAAGGCGATATTGAAAGTTACCGCATCGTTGTTTCCCGCACCAGATCGCTTGGTAACCCTGTCTGGGACAGTGGTACCGTTCACGAAAAAAACATTCTTTCTGCACGTTATGCCGGTGAACAGCTGAAAAGCGGCGTCACCTATTACTGGCGTGTAATTCTTTCCTGTGACGGGGAGCAGCTCAAGTCCGAAGTAAATACATTTACCATGGGACTCCGCGCCCCGGATTCATGGACAGCACCATGGGTCGGCGGCATACGGATTGACCAGGAAAGCTACATGTACCGCACGGAATTTGAAGCGGAAAGCAACCTCATTTCCGCAGCTGCATTCCTTTCTTCGCCGTGTTACAACTGCCTTACCATTAATGGCTCTAAGGCCGATGATTCGGTCCTGAACAATGTTTTCACCGACAGTGAGAAATCACTGTATTACGCCACCTACGACATAACCGCACTTCTTAAGAAAGGCAGAAACGCGGCGGGTGTCATGACAGGTCTGGGCTGGCACAGTCTGCGCAAGGCAGAGGATGGCATCGGCTGGGGAGACAGTCTTTTCAGCCTGCTCATCCGGCTGGAGTATGCGGATGGCGAAGTTGCCTGGGTAACGAATGAAAGCGGCAAGTGGCGCTTTACCTGCGACGGTCCTGTCCGTAAGAACAGCATCTACAACGGCGAATTGTACGACGCGCGCATGGAATTGCCCGGCTGGGATACTCCCGGTTACGACGATTCTGCCTGGGCACCATGTATTGAGAAGGAGCCGCCGTCAGGAGTACTGCGCTCCCAGGTGCTTGAGCCTATCCGTGTTGTAGAAGAACTTCCCGTGAAGGAAATCATCAACGTAAAGGATGGCAGCTGGACACTCGATTTCGGCAAGATTTTTTCGGGCTGGGTACGGATACGCGTGTCAGGAAAAGCTGGTGACGTCATTACCATAAAGCCTGCAGAAGAACTGAACGCGGATGGCAGTATTGACCCGACAAGTCTGCGTAACGCACATCCTGTCGATACGTACATACTGAAGGGAGACGGAACTGAAGTATGGGAGCCGCGTTTTACCTATCACGGTTTCCGCTATGCCCAGATTTCCGGCCTTACAGAACGCCCGTCAACGGATATGTTTACAGGCTGTGTTGTCAGGAGTGATGTTGCAAAGACAGGCAGTTTCTCCTGCCAGGACAGGACGGTGCAGGGCTTCTACGACATTGTCTTTCAGACAGAGGGCAGCAATCTGCACGGACTTCCGACTGACTGTCCTCAGCGTGATGAGCGGCTTGGCTGGCTGAACGACATGACGGTCCGTAACGATGCGGCACTTTACAGTTACAGGCTTTATCAGCTGTATGCAAAGTGGCTCCGTGATATCCGCGACACACAGGGCAAGGTGACCGGTGCTGTTACTGATACGGCTCCTTTCATGCGGTATGGTTTCCGTCCGGCAGATCCTGTCAGCGCGAGCCTGATTGTGCTTCCCTGGAATCTTTACCTGCATTATGGCGAAAAGCGCATCCTGAGCGAGAATTACATTGCAGTCGTCCGCTGGGTGGAATACATGCTCAGAAACTCGGATAACATGATTGTGCGCTTTACCTCAATGGGCGACTGGGCTCCTCCGGTGAGCGAGACTGACCATGACAGTACTGGTGGTGGCGCTCTTTCACTCAACACGCCGCCGAAACTCATGAGTACGGGCTTCCTCTATTTCGGATGCAGCCAGATTGCACGTATGGCGCATGTACTCGGAAAGAGGGCTGATGAAGCGAAATGGAACGCACAGGCAGAAGAAGTCCGCAAGGCTTTCAATTCCGAATTCTTCCACGCGGATGGCGGATACTACGCGACAAATTCTCAATCGTCAAACGTGCTGCCACTGTATTTCGGCATGGTGGATGAAGATCATGTCGAAGAGGTCATGAACAGCTTCGTGAAAGACGTAGAGAAGCATGGCGTTCACCTGACTACGGGAAATATCTGCACGCGGTATGCTGTTGAAGTTCTGTTCATGTACGGCAGGCAGGATATTGCCTGGCAGATTCTTACAAATACCGATTATCCGAGCTGGGGCTACATGCTCGAAAATGGCGCAACGACACTGTGGGAACGCTGGGAAAAGGTCGAGAAGGGCTCTTTCCAGGCTGCAATGGCTTCCATGTGTCATCCGATGAACGGAGGTGCAGTCGTGACTCTGTACCGCTATCTTGCCGGTATCATGCCGGATGAAAAGAGTCCGGGCTGGAAGAACATCATCTTCAAACCGCACATGCCTGAAAAAGCAGAAAGAATCAAGGCGAACGTGAAGACAATCCGTGGAACGGTCTCCAGTGGCTGGGAACGGATGGGAGAAAAACTTATCTATAAGATTTTCGTACCGGCAGGAAGTACGGGTACGGTATGGCTTCCGGGAAGAGACAAGCCGCTGCATGTAAAGAGCGGTTGTCACACCTGGACTATTTGATGTATCTGTTGACCTGCCTGTTTATCCATCTGTAGATGTATGCGGCGAGTATTGTGCCGGCAATGACACACGCCGCATACAGTCCCAGATTCCAGTATCCTGCTTTATATACGGGAACACCTTTTTCAAAATCCCAGATGAGGAACCTGAAGCTTTCTAACATCAGCAGGTTCATCATGTACGTTTCAAATGAGATTGAGCTGAAGAACCGTGAAACGGGATTCTGTGCGTTGTATTTCATCATGATTACGTAAATCATGATTACATAACAGGTTACCTGCGGTAATTGGGAGATGAAGCATATCATTTTGTTGATGATTCCAGGACCGTTTCCGCTGAATTCTGACCAGTAACTGAGTTTGTATTGTATCGTGTTTGAAATCAGGTTTGTCAGTGCATATAAGGCAATCATGCCAAGAAGCTTTATCCAGTACGAGTGACTGAACCAGTCCCGTAATTCTGTTTCGTTTTCAGCAACCATAATTCCGATGAGGAAGGCAATTTCTGAATTAATCCACCATTCTCCGCTGAGAAGCCACACTTTCTGCTGCATCCACCAGGTGACGTTGTCGAATGCGGATGGCAGGGTCCACCAGTTTCTGAAGGCAGCCCACCATGCAAAGTGGCCGTTGATGCTGAAATAGAGAGCTTCCAATACTATTATCACGAAGATGAACGTGTAGCGCGATTTTTTGTCTTCAAGATTTTCAAAGACGAAATAGAACGTCAGGTACAGGATTATAAGTACAACCGGGAACCAGGCATATTCGTTCATCATTGAAAGGCCGAGAAGATTTGTCACCCACTGTATCGGGGCAAACTGGTCTCCGCGGATGAGATGCCAGACCCCATATATTAGGATTGAGACGTAGTACGGGATGATGAGTGTCTTTACAACACGCTTTTTAATGAATCCGTGAAGATAGTTATGTTTTGAGCTTATGCTTTTTACAAGACCGTAGCCAGAACAGAAAAAGAAGATGGCAACCAGCTTGAAGCCATAATCAAGGAAGAAGGACAGCTGGTTCTGCTGACCGTATTGAGTCGCGTACTGAAAGGCATCTGTCTGTGAAATGTGATGGATGATGACACCGATTGCAGCAAATCCGCGCAAAGATTTCATTGCATCAAATGAGATGGCATCGCCGTGAAACTGGCTGTCTTTAAAACCTGCAAACTTACCGCCCCAAATGAGGAGCGCAATAAAGAGAGCATAGACGATATAAGTCACATACATACTTAAAGTGTACGCCACACAGAAGACGATGTCAAACTGCAGTTTTTATGAAGGGGAATTCTCTACGTGAAAGGACGGGAGTGAGGGGCTGGCACCCGTAAGGCTCCTGCTCACACGCAACTATGGCATATTATGCAACTGATATTATTTTCAAAATAATACTTGACAATAAATACATCTGTGCTATTATCTGGTTATGGTGATATTATTTCTGAAATAATATCGCGTGATATTATGTTGCAGTTATGAATGAAAGCACGTTACTTGCGCCGTGCTTTCTTAAGGAGGCTTTTATGGGAGTAAACAAGAAAACTACAAAGGAACACATTGAGCAGGAAGCAGCTACGAAGAACAAGGATCGCCACAACAAGGTGAACGACACGCTCGGTTTTCCGGTTGGCGATGCATTTGAGAAAGACCTTGCTGCCATCATGAATCAGGGTGAGTTTGGCACTCCGCTCGTCATCACCGTTTTTGACTTTGACAATTTCCTTCGCGTGAACGACGAGTTCGGCATGGATGAAGGTGACCGCGTCCTTATTGAGACGTGTCAGCACTTCCAGAAGGGACTGCCAAAGGGCGCACAGATGTACCGTTTCGGCGGTGATGAGTTTGGCATTATCTTCAACTGCGGTATGGAAAAGGAAGAAGTATTCCTGCTGGTGGAAAGCCTTCGCAGTTCAATGAAGATTACGCTGCCGGATGGAACACCGTCGACAATCAGCATCGGCATTGCGACAGCCTTTGAGGATGCAACCCGCGTTCCAGAGCTTATCCGCAAGGCTGAAAGCGCTCTGTACCGTGCAAAGACAAACGGCCGCAACAAGGTCGCGCTTGCCCGTGAAGAGAAGATGGTCCCGAAGACAAGCCACTACACGGCAGATCAGCTGAGTGCGCTGACAAAGCTTGCCAAAGCGGAAGGAGTGGGAGAAGCAGTCCTGCTCCGCGGAGCACTCGACATGCTCCTTAAAAAGTACGACGTGTAATCCGGCAAAATTTAAACTGCAAGTATAATGACATTTTTTTTATAAAATGCTATATTGCGGACTGTAAATACCAAAAAGGCGTCTATCCGTATGGATGGGATGCCGTGACCATGGTCTCAGTCCGGTCACAAAATATCTTTTCGTGCCACAGGCGCGAATCCGTTAGGTTTGTAAGGAGCTATCTTATGAATTCAGTTAATGTAATCGTCACACGTAATGTAATTGCCACAGCCACACAGCTTAATGGGTTCGACCAGATTAAATGCTGGCAGCATGATTATCAGATGCAGAAGCTGCGTGGAAGAAAAGATTTTGTGAGTTTAGGAGAGGAAATACCATGGCACAGTCCAGAATTATATTAAAACCAGTAATCGATCTCAAAAAGACTGGTGAAAAAATCAAATCATTAAGAAAGAGTAACGGCTTTTCCGTTCAGGAAGTTAAAGATATCTTTGGCTTTGATTATCCGCAGGCAGTCTACGCCTGGGAGCAGGGCCGAAACGTTCCCACCATCGATAACTTACTCGTGCTGTCACGGCTGTTCAAGGTTCCCGTTGAGGAAATCGTTGCGTACACGCTTGTGTCAATGAGCTGCTGCTGTTCTGAGCATGCGGCTTCATGCATGAACAGGGACGCTGCGACCTGCGAAAAGTGCAGATTCTCAAAATCCGCATAAAAGCAGAGTTGCTTAATGATGATACAGAGTTGGATAAAGCGTCACCCGAACGGTGGCGCTTTTTTTTATGCCTCGTGCTTTCCGAGCCGGCGTGCTAAGTAAACGAACGGCGTGTCGAGCAGACTGGTGAAAATGTAGATGAGGTAGCAGGCGCAGGTGATTGAGAGCAGTTCGGGCCAGCTGTAGATGCCGGCGAACGCGCCTGCGTTGAAGATGACGATGTTTACCAGCTGCGAGATGAGTGTTGCCGCGTTGTTGCGGAGCCACAGGAACTTCTCGCGGCTGCCTGTCTTTTTTGTCGTTATATCCCACAGTTTGTGGTAGAGCCACACATCAAGGAGTTCTGAGACCGCGTAACCGACAAGGCTTGCAATCAGGATGCGCGGTGTGTTTGAGAAGAGCGTGCGTACGCTTGCGCTTGCCCAGTCTGCATCGGCAGGAACGTAGAGCTGCCACATGAGCGACAGCACTATGAACATGACAGTCGCACATATTCCCGTCCAGACGCCCTTATCCGCTTCTTTTTTTCCGTACAGTTCTGAAAGTATATCCGTGGCGAGGAAGCTTGAGGCAAACAGTGTGTTGCCAAGCGTCTGATCCAGGCCGAACGCGCGCACCAGCATGGTGACTTCGATGTTCGCAAAAACGGCACATACGGCTATCCATGCGAGAAGGCCACCCTTGCCTGCAACGCGGTGAAACACGAGGACGGCGCCAAATGAGATGATCAGGGATGTGACGAGCAGCAGTTCGTTCATAATCAGTTCGTATGCCTGATTTTTTCAAGATACTTTTTAAGGTTTTCAGTGAGCGTAGCCGTGTCAGAACGAAGCGAAAAAAGAAAGTGAAACTTCTCCTTCCGTTCCTCGTTGAAGTTATGCAGGTGCCGCTTGAAGTTTTCGTAGCGGACGATGACCTGGTTTTCAACAGCAAACGCCTTTATCTTGTTTATCAGGTTGAATGAGTATACTAAATCGATGACGAATATTCCATAGAAGAAACCGGTAACGAACGAAAAAGCTATGTGGTTTGTGAACCAGAACACCCATTCCGTGATGTGCGGATGAATCAGGAAGTAGTAGATGGCACTGAGGATGTACCAGTAAAACGAGAACAGCGGGCAGATGATGCCCTGTATATTGCCCTTGCACTCTGAGTAGTCCCATAGCTTTATCTTCATGCCCTTTATGAAGATAAGGCCTGTAAAGTACTCGATGATCGTAATGACGGCAGCCATGATGAGGAACAGGCAGATTTTCTGCACGACAGGATTTTCAATCGGCAGGGGGATGAGTGACAGTGCAAACAGGATGCAGAGTGAAAAGCCGTACAGCGGCAGATACGGGCCTGTCAGAAAACCCGGATTTATCCAGCGGCGTTCTGGATTGTTCTTTGAGAAGAAGCGGCGGAAAAGGAGTTCGAGTGTCCATCCGATGATGCTTCCGGCACTGAAAAGAAAGAGAAAGACAAGGATGTAATTGATTATCTGTTCCATGCAAAAAAAATACTGACGATTTTCCGCACAGGCAAGCAGAAAATGGGATATACTGTATCCACAAAAGAGAGAAATTGCCCGCGTGGGCACAGGGGATGAAATCAGTATGTCAGAAAACAAACTTGCACTTTCTGGAAAAGTGGCAAAATCAATTACGCCTGATATGGTCGGCCTTTTTTTTGAGGATATCAACTTTGCAGCTGATGGCGGATTGTATGCGGAGCTTATAGAAAACCGTTCGTTCGAGGCTGTCAAAAGCAAGGGCGAAAACCATAACTATGTCCTGAAAGAGGATAACCTGTACGCCTGGTCTTCGACTGAAGGCATTGAGGATAATCTTGAAATCACGTTCAATCAGCCGGTGAGCGAGGCGAATCCGCATTACCTGCGCTTTACTGCACGCGAAGCAGGCCAGGGATTCGCCAACAAGGCCTACGACGGCGTCTCGCTCAAAAAGGGCATGACGTACAAGCTCAGCTTTTACGCCCGTGAGGTGAATTACCCGAAAGGAGTGATCCGCGCCGCCGTTACTAAAGAAGGCAAGTCGTTCGCTTCTGTGGATGTCGCTTTCAAGAACGCCACCAAGCGCCCCTCTGAGTGGATGGACACCATCCGCGTTACCTGCGACACGCTCGAATGGAACTTTTACGAGGCAACGCTCACCGCGGATGCTGACGTTTCAGGCGGCCGCTTTGAGCTGCACCTGACGGAAGCGGGCTCAGTCGAGTTCGACCTTATTTCGCTCATCCCGTCAGATGCCGTTGCGGGCGTTTTCAGAAAGGACCTGTTCCAGGCGCTCGCTGACCTTCATCCGGCGTTCCTCCGCTTCCCGGGCGGCTGCATCGTCGAAGGTACGAGCATCATGAGGCGCTACCAGTGGAAGAAGACTGTCGGCCCGCTCGTTGACCGTAAGATTAACACGAGCCTTTGGGCGGTGCAGGGCGGCAACACGATCGGCCAGTGGGAGATGCAGGACT
>JAZUFS010000196.1:0-1575 GCA_045640805.1 Treponemataceae bacterium | reverse complement strand
GAGCCCGTGCAGTCCATTCCGGCGTCGACGAGGCGCGCGTTCACGATGAGCGTCGCGGGGGCGCAGGCCTGGTAAGCGTCCTCTGCCTTCATTACAGAATCTCTCCTACTCCGGCGCGGTACAGGTTGTCGCAGTACTCGCAGCGGTACTCGGCACGCTTCCTGTCTACAAGGCGGAACACGTGCGGCACGTACTTTTCAGTGCTGGTGATGCAGCGCGGGTTCTTGCACTGGATGATGTTCTCAACTCTTTCAGGCAGAGAAAGCGTTATCTTTCGTGCGATGTGCTCATCCATAATGACGTTTACCGTAATGTTCGGGTCAATGAAGCCGAGCACCGAGTAGTCTATGTTGATGATGTTATCAATCTTGATGATGTCTTTTGTGCCCGATTTCTTTGATTCGACGTTCATGATGAGCGCGACGCAGAAATCAGCCTTATCAAGGCCGAGCCAGCTGAAAATGCGCGGTCCGGTTCCGGCGCGTATGTGGTCAATGACAAGTCCGTTCTTTATTGTGTTTACGTTTAACATCAGAGCACTCCCACAAGCTTTGAGATAAGGGCCATGCGCGCGAACATGCCGTAGCGCACCTGCTTGAAATATGCCGCTCTCGGGTCGTCATCCACTTCTGTCGCAATCTCGTTTACGCGCGGCAGCGGATGCATGACAATCATGTTATCCTTTGCCATCTTCATCTTCTCGTGGTCCAGGATGTAGCTGTCCTTCAGGCGGATGTAATCCTGCTCGTTGAAGAAGCGCTCCCTCTGGACGCGTGTCATATACAGGATATCCAGCTCGCCGATTACATCCTCAAGGCGCTCTGCCGTCTCAAACGGAAGGCCGGATCTCTTCAGAACCTGGGTCGTTATGTAATCAGGCACCTGCAGTTCATTCGGGCTGATGAGCACGAACCTGTTGTCCGGGTACCTGCTGAGTGTCTTGAGCAGGCTGTGGACGGTGCGTCCGAACTTAAGGTCGCCGCAGAAACCGACCGTGTGGCCGGAGAAGCCGCCTTTCAGTGCGTGGATTGTCACCATATCGGTGAGCGTCTGTGTCGGATGATGATGTCCGCCGTCGCCCGCGTTGATGACCGGCACCCGTGAGTAACGGGATGCAAGCAACGCGGCTCCTTCCTTAGGGTTGCGCATCGCTATGACGTCAACGTAGCTTGAAACCGTCCGGATTGTATCCGCCAGCGTCTCACCCTTCGTCGTGGATGAAGCGGATGCGTCAGCAAAGCCGAGCGTTGAACCGCCCAGATGCTGCATGGCCGCCTCAAAAGAAAGCCGAGTACGTGTACTCGGCTCAAAGAAAAGGGTTGCTAAAATTTTACCACGGCAGACATCCTTGTAGGCGTCCGGGTCGACAATCATCTGATCTGCAAGTGCACAGATTTCATCAATGTCCTGCAGCGTCAGGTCTGTTGGATCAATTACATGCTGGCCTTTAAGCATTCTAACCTCTCGATGTTATTTCTACACAAGATAACACAAAAGGCGTTTTTTGCATAGGCGGTGAAAATCGGGCAGAATGCTACTTTTTTAGAGACCGTAGGTATCTACATCCTCCTGGGT
>JAZUFS010000195.1:0-5272 GCA_045640805.1 Treponemataceae bacterium | reverse complement strand
ACTATTACTACAGGTCAAGGGTTTTCGTTCAGGATGGCCTTTTCCCGCATATTGAAGCAACGCATACGCCGTGGTTCTGCCTGTTCATGTTGCTTCTGCTTGCCATGCTCGTCTACTCGGCGGTCATTTTCATTATTGCTACTGTCAGGTCAGGCAAGAAGCGGTTCTATGCAATTGCCTCTGTATCGCTTTTAATAAGCATTGTCTTTGTGTGGAGCTCTTTCGCGGCCGGCTTTAACGGATATGAGCCTGTTTCTGCAATTGTCTGCATTGGTCTTGGTACGACGACGTTCATCATGATGAGCTCGAAAAACTCTGCAATCCTTAACAAGGCATACGCTGAATCCTATATGGAATCAGCCATCGGCCAGATTATCGTCACCCATGACAGGCGTTTCATTGAGTGCAACAAGATTGCCAAAGAGTTCTTCCCGTATCTGGCTGACTTCAAGAAGGGCCAGGTGGTGGAACCTGTCGGTGAAGGCATCGTCTATGACGAGGATGGCAGTAAGCTTCATGTCGGCGACAGATGTTATGCGGTTACGCGTCAGAAGCTTGAGGGATTCACTAAAGACCATAGTGGCTGGATTATATCGCTTACTGACGTTACAGTCCTTGAGACTGAGCGTTCCTGCGACGGTCTGACGGGTCTGCTCAACAGACAGGCGTACTTTGACAAGGTTGATACAATTATCGCAACGCATCCTGAGCGCGTTGACGTTCTTATGTCTGACCTTAACGCCCTTAAAATGATTAACGATACGCAGGGACACGCAGAGGGTGACCGCCTTATAAAGGATGCCGCCGCGTGTTTCAAGAAAGCTTTTACCGATGATTCTTACATCTTCCGTCTGGGTGGTGATGAGTTCAGTGTCATTTCGACTGCAGGCGAGAAGCGCTTTGAGGAAATGCTCATCAATCTTGCCATGGCGGTGGATGAAATCAATGTCGGCCGCGACACGCTCGTTTCGCTTTCCTGTGGTACTGCATTTGCCGCCGGCACCGATGATTTTGATATTGCAAAGCTCATGAAGCTGGCTGATGAAGATATGTATTTCAACAAGAAGAAATACTACGAAATCAACCACATTGAACGCCGCCGGAAGTAGTTCATGTGCTCGTTTTACAAAAGGCATGAAGTCCTGTTTTCAATCATTCTTGTCGTGGCATATTGTGCCGGCGCCTCTCTTATTACCGGAGTGTGGAGCGTTCTGTTTCTTGCAGCCGTAAGTGTCCTGCTGCCGGTCTGTATTGTGAAGGGCGGGCATGCAAAGGAATTCGGCTTTTTCTGGCCTGAAAACTCACGCCGGTATCTGTATTTCATTCCTTTATGGATTATCACCACGAGCCCGCTGTGGGGTGGTGTTGTTCCCGAATGTCATGGAGCGCTTCTGGCAGTTTCTCTTGTACTTATGCTTTTCGTGGGGTATGTCGAAGAGGTGCTGTTCCGCGGTTTCCTTTTCAGGGCGTTGCTTCACAAGTGCGGTGTTGTGCCGGCTGTCATCGTTTCTTCTTTGTCGTTCGGTTTTGCCCACATTGTCAATCTGTTCGCCGGACAGACAATGTTCACGACAATTGTGCAGATGTTGTATTCATGTGCCTGGGGATTCATCTACGCGATGGTTTTCTACCGGAGTAAAAGCCTTCTGCCGTGCATCATTTCCCACGCGCTTTTTGACGTGTTCGGGTATTTCAATAATGAAGGGCAGGTTCTTTCATGGATCGTCATCGGCGTAATTGTCGCCGTGTCAGTCGTTTACGGGATATATCTTGCACGGCTGCCGGGCGTACCTGCCACGTCAGTCCCTGCCGGAAAGCTGTACATAATGCGCCATGGCACGACTGACTGGAATGTACGTCACAAGCTGCAGGGACGTACTGACATTCCGCTGAATGAGGACGGGCGTAAACTTGCACGCAAGGCGCATGACGAGTATGCCGGCGTGCACTTTGACGTGTGTTTCTGTTCGCCGCTTTTGCGCGCCAGGGAAACTGCGGCGCTGCTGCTTGAAGGGCGCAATGTTCCTGTCAGGTACGACGACCGCCTTATGGAAATGAGTTTCGGGGAATACGAGGGCGTGGAAAACAGTTTTGATATTCCTGACTGTCCGGTGAACCCGTTTTTCACTGACCCTGCACAGTATGTCGCGCCCGGTTCTGCCGAGACGATGGATTCTCTGTTTCTGCGGACCGGTGCGTTTCTTGAAGATGCGGTCAGGCCGCTGCTCGCTTCGGGGCGTGATGTGCTTATCGTGGGCCACGGTGCCATGAACAACAGCATTGTCTGTCAGGTGCGCCGTCTGCCGCGTTCGGAGTTCTGGTCAAACGGGCTTGAACAATGTAAGCTGACTGAACTGGAGGAAACTGTATGATTTACGTTTATCTGGTCTGCTTTGCAGTTTCCATAGGAATGTCATTCTGGTATTTTCTTGTTGATGTCCGCCAGAGCATTGTCGAAAACCTCATGCTCCTGACAATGACAATAGCGAGTGCCGGTTACCTGAGTCTTTCCGTTCAGACTGACCTTCCGGGAGCCATTCTTTCCTGTAAGATTTACTATCTTGGAGGCTGTTTCCTTCCCATGCTGTTTTTCCTGACAGTATGTGAAGTCTGCAACATCCGCTTAAATACTGCCGTAATATCCTTTTTTTCTGCATTGCAGACATTTGTGTATCTGTGTGTATGTACAATCGGTTACAGCACGCTTTTCTACACAGGTGCATCAATTCAGATTGTAAACGGCATTTGTACACTTTCGCGTGAATACGGTCCCCTCCATTTCCTGTATCCGCTAACCCTGTATGCATATATGGCAGGTTCTATCGTTATTTCCGTGTATGCCTGCATCTGCAAAAAGACGGTTGCAAGACTAGGTCTGCTTTTAATGATTGTTTTCGAAGGTCTTGCTACCAGTTATTATCTGATTGATAAACTGCTTATCCAGTCGTATGATTTTACACCTGTCGTGTACATTGTCCTTATGGCAGGTTCACTTATCCCCATTTATCAGGCTGATATTTTCGATGTTGAAGAGAATGAAGAAGTAATAACCGGTCAACTCGGAAAGGTCGGCTTCATTTCATTCGACAAAAAGATGAATTACATGGGTGCGAATGGTTTTGTGCTTAATCTGTTTGCGGAATTGCGTACCGTTCATCTTGGGAAAAAACTGGTGAATCCGCCGTATGAGCTTGTTCCCCTTCTTGCGGATGTCAGGGGCTTCCTCTCTGAATGCGACATTAATGCCGGCTATCAGCATAGAAACAGCGTCAAGCTGAAGATTGGGGAACACACGTATGAAACAGAAGTCTACACTCTGCTGCGTTTCAGAAGGCATGTTGCCGGCATTACCGTCGAGTTGCGTGACGTAACTGATCATGTCCGCATGCTCGAGCTGACCGAGCATTACAACGAGCAGCTGAACGTGGAAGTTGAGCAGAAGACTGAACAGATACGGTCAATGCAGGAAAAGATGATAATCGGCATGGCACAGATGGTTGAATCACGTGATTTGAGTACCGGCGGTCACATCAGACGGACAAGTGATGTCGTGCGTATTTTTGCCGACAAGTTGCTGAACTCGGGATGTGACCTTGACGCCCAGTTCCTGAATTTCGTAATCAGAAGCGCGCCAATGCATGATCTTGGAAAGATTGGTGTCGATGATGCCATTCTCAGGAAGCAGGCACGGTTCACTGACGATGAGTACGAGCAGATGAAGACCCACGCCGAAATAGGTTCTGAAATTGTGGATAAGGTCATGACTGACGTTGAGGAACAGGATTTCGTGAAGGTCGCAGAAAATGTCGCGCATTACCATCACGAAAAGATGGATGGCCAGGGATATCCGTGCGGGCTGAAGGGGGAAGAGATTCCTATTGAGGCACGTATCATGGCGTTGGCGGATGTGTTCGATGCCCTTGTTTCAAAGAGATGTTACAAAGAGGCGTTCAGTTACGACAAGGCATTTGCCATCATTCAGGAAGAGTCGGGCACGCACTTTGACCCGGAACTCGTGAAAGTGTTCCTGAGCTGCCGCAGCGAGCTTGAAGCGTACTACGACAGCGTGGAGCATTAAGGAAATCGCCTGCAATCACTTCTTGTGCAGTGCCGGATGACACTACAGGAGATGTTGCGCATTTTGTGTTATTTGCTTTCAAGTATGCGGATTGCGAACAAGCCGTCTGCAATCACAATGTCTCCGGTTGCGGCAGGCTTTCCCGCGCGGACAATCTGGAGCGGCTCACCTGCAATCTGGTCAAGGATGGTGTACGATCCCTGTTTCAGCGCGCTTACCTGTTCGTCTGTAAGGGAAGCGCTTCCAAGACGTACGCTCAGGTAATCGTCTTCGTCGTAGGTGATTTCATCAAGCTGGCGCGATTCAAGCACTTCAACGCCCATGTGCTCATCCGCAACAATCGTCTTTCCCGAGTGGATGACGCGGTTTTTGTACACGACGTTAAGGCCTTCTGTTTCTTTCTTGTCCATGACGAGAATCTGGCCATGAGACAGATTTACGTTTTCAGGGCGGAAGCGGCCGAACTCCACAAACACGTTGTCAGGCTCTGCTCTGTCCTTGACGTTTGAAAGCATCTGGAACTTGAGCCTGCTTGAGTAGCCGTCCTTGAAAAAGCCTGCGAGAGCCATGTCCTCAATAAGGCCCGCGCTCATCTGCAGGTTCATGTAGCTGTCTGCGCCGTTCACACTGCACCTGAACGAAAGAAGCAGCATCATGTGCATTTCTTCCTGGTTCGCGCTGTTCGTGCTGGCACATGAGCGCACCCTGTCTATTGAGAAGCGCGCCGGATCAATGCTGCCGTCAGTGTTCGCGGCAACCTCTTCTGCAAACGCGGCGGCAAGTTCCTTCAGAAACCAGCTTTTAAGCACTTCAAGGTCAAACTCAGTGATGGACGGGAACTTCTCTGCATCCTGTTTCAGGAGCATCTTGCCAAGCTCGGGGTCAAGCTCGACGCAGAAGCCGTTGTTCTGGTAGTCAAAGTCGTAGAAAAAGCAGGTCGCGGGCACTGAGCGCAGGAACTCGATGTTCACCATCTGGTCCACGCCGAAAAGGGCGATTTCACAGCGCTCATTCATGATGGCCGTGAACGCCTTGTTCATTTTCTTCCGGATTTCCTCGCCCATCATCAGGATGTCCTTCTGCATGTGGCGTGGGTACACATCCGGCTGACGGAAGTTGTACTCCTTGATGTTCATGCCGCTTACATCCTGCGTTTTCGGAATGCTGCCCTCGACAAGGCTTTCCATTTCAACG
>JAZUFS010000194.1:0-2428 GCA_045640805.1 Treponemataceae bacterium | reverse complement strand
CAGTTTTTCTTGATTTTGGTTCTATTTTTCCGTATGTGATGTTTCCTGCAGGCGAAGTAATTGTCTTACTGTTATTGCAGGCCCATCTCATCATAGGCTCGTCTCCCCAGCAGAATTTCTGGTTGACAAATCCTGATGTGATCAGCGGAATATTTATCATTTCGTCTGTTGGCCTGTGCTTTATTACATTCTCATAGCCTTTATCAGCCGAAAAGTTCATCTTTTGTAATGCATTTGACAGCAGCTGATATCTGTAGCTGTCTATTCCTATCTTCATGATCTTGGAATTACGCTTTGCCGCCTGTATAGCAAGCCATGTAGCCGGCAGTTCCGGAGATATTTCCGAAGCTTCAACGAAAGTTACAAGACCTTTAGCTTCCCATTCCCGCAAAGGAGCTTTGATTCGACTCAGATCTGCTGAATGACTGCATATCCACGTATGACATATCCAGTAATCGATATCTCCCACTCGCCAGAGAAGTCCGGCACCGAGAAAGTCTGTTGTTTTCATGTAGTCGATACCGCCAACACACGGCATTCCGTATATTGCCTTCTCATCAACAGGTTTGTTTGTAGCGAGAATATTATCCCAGCTTGTAACTGCATTCTCCAATTCTTCAGGAGGCAGATTCATACGCTTTGCAATGAATGATACATTGGCTGCAGGATTAGCTTTGTACTGAACATATTCCATCTTCAGCTGCTGAAGAAGTGTTCCGAATACATACAGTGACGGATTAGCCTTGTACCAGCATGACTCATCGTCAACTTCTTCCTTACTGTCTAATCTGCAGATAAATGGGATCAGTCCATTGTCCGGAATATTCCCTTCAAGGATATCCATCATTAATGCTTTGCTGTCATCAAGAGGACCTCCGCGAACTAAACCGTCCGTTGACGTTTCAGTCATTCGAGGAAATTCCTTCTTACCAAGACCTGTCTTAGCAACATCCAGCAGTTTGTAATGTTCAAACTGATGCTCTTCGTCAACATTAATCTTTCCTGGACGTGCACCGTCCTTTGTCTTAGGAGAAGCTGTACAGTAATAGTAGCTGCTGTTAGTATCCTTGCAGAAAATAACTTCCTTAGTCCATCTGAAATGCTTGATCATCTTAGGCCTGTGAGTTTCCAGAACATCATATACATCCTGCCATGAAGTCTTAGCCTGAGCTTCCGACATAGCAAATGTGTATATGTCATATTTCTGTACGCCGTTAGTCTTAGTCAGCAAACAGAAATCCTCAAATGCCAGATATCCGTTTTTTCCGGCTCCACGTCCAACGAGAATAAACAGATTAGGAAATCTAAGCTGTCCGTCCTGCTGATAAACACAGTTATGAAGCGTGAAACAGAAACGTTCCCACGGCAGCAGCTTGTAAGGAAAATATTTTTCATAGCTCAGATACTGCTTAAGCTGTTCTTTGTCAATAAACAGTTCTTCATTCTGAAATATTCTTTCGATAAGGTCACAAAGAAGATACTGTTCTTTGCATTGCTTTACAATACCAGATCTGACAAATGCGATATACTCATCAATTTCCCTGCAATTACAGCTCATCGTTGTCAGCCTCTCCGACTACGATCTGCTGTACAGAAATCTTCAGATAGTTGAGGATCTTAAGCATCTGAGTAGAAGCCTTGATCTGCTTTTCAAGTGCAGGATTGTCAGTAGTTCCGGACTGGCCGCCTCCGTTATTGTATTCGATGGTAACACCATATTCTGCAATATTACGACGGCATAATTCCTTCGTTACATACAGTGACATGTACTGTTCAACCATGTCAACGAAAATCGGAGTACCTGCACCAGTCTTATTTAACTGTGCCATAAGGTCTTTTCTGATTTTCTTGTACGCAGCAGAATTAACGATTGCCTCAACATCTTCTCGCATTGGTTCCTTCATTTTCTTCTTGTTGGCCATAATGTCACCACCTTTCCTCATTTGAAAAGTGACTTGACACTTTGAAGAATCCTCTTTCATGGATTTCCTCATGACAATTGAAGCATAAAGGAATCAGCTGCTTTTTGATATTGCCCTGTTCGTCTGTAAACGTCCGGCTGTATGCCAAGTCCGGTCTTTTCCTTAATTCATTTACATGATGAGTTAAAATTGCCGGAGAATATTTTCCGCGCATTTTGCAAACATAGCACTCATTATTGTTTTCTTTTATTATCGCGTGAGACAGTTTTCTCCAGTCCCAGGAATTGTAAAATGCCCGCATATCATCTTTGCGGATCATGTCGATAATTTGTGCCGTAGAATAGCGCATTTTCTACACATTCCCCTTTTTTACAATATCATACATTTACGTTATCTTTCATTATCATTTTTTCAAAAATTTGCAACTTTTTTGCCATTTTTTAGGTATGGCGCGTAAAATACACTACCCATCAAATTTTAAAACCAAAAAAATCTGAAATGTCCTA
>JAZUFS010000193.1:0-3371 GCA_045640805.1 Treponemataceae bacterium | reverse complement strand
AATTATGGCTGTCGCTAGAAGCAGCGACAGCCTTAAGTTTATTGTGAATTATAAAGCCATAAATTCTTTTACATTCTTCCACGCTTTGCCTCTATGCAATGGGAACATATGCTCGCCACCCTTGATGGTAACGAATGTTATATCAGCACCCGCGTTAGTATAAGCCTCATTTGCCTTCACGCCATATTTGTAGTCAACGATGTGATCGGCTGTGCCGAATACCAGAAGAATCTTGCCGGTGTACTTGTCTATCATTGAGAAAGGATCAATGTCGATAACATCTGTTACGTACTTTCTTCCAAGTACGATTGGACCGCAGAAAAGTGTCTTTGGAACATCCTTAGGGTCAAACTTGGCAAGAATCATGCTACCCTTTCTGGCATCATCCGGAATGCTGAGTGCCGGATAATAAAGAACCAGCTTTTTGATCTTGTCCTGCAGCTCTGCAGCAACAAGAGCAGATACGAAGCCACCCTGAGAGCAGCCATGAAGGTTGAGATTGTCCATATCAGTGAATGGAAGAGAAGCAGCGTAGTCAATAACTGCTTTAAGGTCAGCAACCTCAGTGAAAACTGTCATCTGTGTGGTCTTGCCCTGGCTCTGGCTGATTGTTCCGCCGCCATTGAAATCATAGCAGAATGCAGCATATCCCATCTCAGCATACATCTGAGCCATATGGAAAGTTGTGATACGGTTCATCATAAACTCGTGGCTTACGATGACTGTTGGGAATGGGCCATCCCCTTCAGGTTTAAACATTGAACCGCAGATTTTAAGTCCGTCGCGGTAACATTTAAACTCTTCATGAACGATATTTTTCATTTCATTTTCACCTTTTCAACATTTTGCATACGCAAATCAAACATTGCTATTAAGTTAATAATAGACCTGTTAAGGACATTGCTCAATTGGCAAACATGTAAATGTTTACATGTCTGATTTGTCATTGTCTACAAAAATAAAACCATGACGCAATTGTGTTGTACACAAGATTTTTGTGATGATATACTTTTATTAGAAACTAATTGGAGACGTTGAAATGAGAACTCTAAAATACGCTATTCTCGGACTGCTTAACCGCGGTTCAATGACAGGTTACGATATTAAAAAGGCTTTTGACGATCGCGCACTATACAACTTCTGGCACGCTGAGCACAGTCAGGTTTACCCTGAACTGGCGAAGCTTGTTAAGGAAGGTCTCGTAGAATACGAGACCGTTGTCACAGGCGAAAAGCTAGAAAAGAAGCTTTACAGACTCACCCGCAAGGGAATGGAAGATTTCCATGACTGGCTCATCTTCGATGCAGAAGTAGACAGAACGCCAAAAGATACATTTAGACTTCGTACATACTTCTATGACTCTATGAAAAAAGAAGAATACCTCGCTCTGCTCGACAGCCAGGTAAAGCAGCATGAAGAACGCCGCGACTATCTTCGCGAAGTTTTCTATACCGCTTTCAAGACTATTCCGGATGTCGGTACTCCGCAGCTTGGAGATTACTTTGTTCTGGACGGTGCCATTAAGCGTGAAGTTGCTTACGTCGACTGGCTTAATAAATGCAAAGAAATCATTAATATGAGTGAATAAAAAGAAAAGCAGCGGTCGCGAAAGCGGCCGCTGTTTTCACACAAGAAAAGAAAGAGATAACAAACACAAAAAAATATATTTAAAAGAAAGGAGCTGTAAGGAACAACTTGTTTGTTTCTTACAAGCTTATTATAGCTGCCGCGCGCAGGCATTTCTACAAGTTAGTGGGTCATTAATGGGACAGTGCGCGAGCGCGGCGGGCGCTAAAAGCGGGCCTGCGGCGCGGAAGCGGGCTCTTCATCCCCCGCCTCCCGTGTTTTCGCATGCAATTCTGCACGAATCGCGCTTTTTCAATTTCGTGCAGAAGATTTCGGGCAGTTTTCGCGCGAAATTCTGCACGTTTTGCGATTTTTGAATTTTTTGCAGAAGATTATGCCGAGTTTGGCGGGCGTTTTCTGCATAAAAATGAATTTTGCAATTTTGTGCAGAAAAAACAGGCGCGCGCGTGAGATAAATTCTGCATAAATTGCGAATTTTACATTTCGTGCAGAAACGCGCCAGGTTTTCGCTGAAAAAATTCTGCACGAAATCAGTTTTTTGAAATTCGTGCAGAATCCTACCCGATTTTGGGCGAAAAAAGTCTGCACGAAATCCCGTTTTTGAAATTCGTGCAGAAACGTGCCCAATTTTGGACAAAAATATTCCGCACGAATTGCGATTTTGCGTTTTCGTGCGGAAATCAGTCTATATTTCTGTGAAAATCGGGCTCACAGCAATTCACCTTTTTATCTTTTTACATTTCCATTTTTATCAAAGCGCTTGCGGAGGGCCACCTCTGTGATAACTACCGGGATAAGCATTAAAGCAACCTGGACGAAGATGATGATTTCGCCTGCCTTGGCAACAGCATCTTCGCTGTCACCGTAGAAAAACAGCATGGCGGCGATGGTAATCGGGAGCATTACGGCACCTAAAGCAGCCCAAAGTCTGCCGATAATCTCGTGCGCGAATCTCCAGGTAGATGCATTTTTCATAGACATACCGGTCCTGTACCCAAAGCCTGATCTGATATTACGCGGTGGCTTCTTCAGGAACAGAAGTCCAAACACAATCAGGGTAATCGGGCAAATCAGTTCAGACAAAAACATGTAAATCCAGAATGTCATAAAATCCTCCTTCGGCGCGGGTGTAAGTTTGCTTCGCAAGCTATTTTGTGTCCACGCGCTGGGTATCTACCACTTTGTATGTGCCGCCGTGATCCTCGAAGTAATCTTCGATGCGCGCGAGCGCCTCGTTGACGTCGTTGTATTGTTCGACAGGGATGTGGTTTGCGATAAATGCATCTCCACCGCCCTCGTGAATACGAAAGTTTTCATCGTATACAAATCCGTAATCGTATGTCTCCCCGTCTAACGTACATTCGATATCAGTCTGGGTCAAGACCTGGGTCTGCGCCGGCATGACATTGAACGCGATGATGCATACAGCCCAGACAGCGATGAGTAGGACAACCGCAATTAAAATGCCTAAAAGTACGCGCTTTTTTGTCCTGTTGCGGCGGACGGTTTTGTTCGCCAGCTGCTCGTTGAGTATGGCGAGTTGCTTTGCGACCTCGGCCATCTCAGAGCTTTGGGCTTTCTCTTCATTCGGGATTTCATCGCCAAGCAGTGCGCTTACCGGAACCTCAAAAAGTTCTGCGAGATCGCCGAGCATGACGGCGTCAGGAACGGAGTAACCTTTCTCCCACTTTGAGATTGTCTGTCTGGTTACGTTGAGCTGTTGAGCGAGTGTTTCCTGTGAAAATCCCTTCTGTTTGCGAAGCGATTTAATATTTTCTCCAAGC
>JAZUFS010000192.1:0-1979 GCA_045640805.1 Treponemataceae bacterium | reverse complement strand
ATCGATTCATGCAGCAGCGTCCTGTTCATATTTTCAGTATAGCCGAAAATGCACATCCGTGTGAGTAAAGTTGTGGTTTATGTGTTACAATTATCCCCGAGGTGAATTATGGATATTGTAAGTCTGATTTTTCTTCCCTGTGTGATTGGATGCATCCTTCAGAGCGTTTTCATTGCTGTTGAGCATAAGGAAAAGTGGGTTGGCGCCGTCATTCTGAAGGGCAGTGCGTCGCTCATGTTCTGTCTGTTCGGCTTCATCGGCTATTTCATGCACCTTTCAGACGGATGCCAGGAAGCTCTGCCGAAACTCATCTTCATAGGCCTTCTGTTTGGCGCTCTTGGTGACATCCTCTTGAACCTACGCTTTGTGTTTGAGAAAATTGGCCAGAAGATTTTCCTTGCAGGCATTGCAGCCTTCCTTACCGGACACATCCTGTACCTCGTTGCGCTCATTCCGTTCTCAGAATCTCTGCTCGTGTGCATCATCGCAGGCGTTATCGTTGCGGCCATCATCCTGATAATCATCTTCAAGAGTTTTGAAGTAAAGCTTTCTTTTAAGATTTTCGGCATCGTGTACATCGGGGCTGTCGTCCTGATGACGAGCATCGCTATCGGTAACTGCATCACCGGCGGATTTGAACTGTGGCGCACACTCTATGCAATCGGCGCCGTGCTGTTCACTGCGAGCGACGTTGTCCTGATTTTCAACACATTTGGTCCTGAAACGAAGTTCAGTCTGCGCATCACGAACCTGAGCCTGTATTACCTGGGCCAGTTGTTCATAGCGTCCTGTCTGCTGTATTGTAAGTAAGCGTTGTTGTGGCAGCTGATTGCTTTCATCTGCTGCCACCCGCTTTTGGAGACTTCATGAAAATTCTTCTCGCACCAGATTCATTCAAAGGCAGCCTGTCTGCCGCCGACTTCTGCACAGCTTTTGAAAAAGGCGCCCGTAAAGCGCGTCCCGACCTGACGTTTGATTTCCTCCCAGTCGCTGACGGCGGCGAGGGCACGCTTAACTGCCTGCTCTCTGCAATGGATGGAAAGACGTGTCCGTGTCCTGTGCAGAATCCGCTGTACGAAGAGATTGAAGTGCCCGTCGGTTTTTTCGACAACGGCCGCACCGCTGTCATTGAAGCTGCCCTTGCGAACGGACTTCCGCTCATCAAGGGACGTGAGAATCCTGAACTTACAAGCACGTATGGCGTCGGCCAGATGATTGCGTTCGCCGTAGACATGGGCGCTAAGAAAATCATCCTTACTCTGGGCGGCAGTTCTACGAATGACTGCGGCCTTGGCATGCTCGCGGCGCTTGGAGGCTGCTTTTACAACGCGGATGGTGTTTCGTTCGTTCCGACGGGCGGCACGCTCAAGGACATAGCCGAAATTGACCTTTCAATGATGTATCCGCGCTTGCAGGGTGCGCTTTTTGAAGGCATGTGTGACGTGACGAATCCGCTGTGTGGGGAAAACGGCTGCTCTGCCGTGTACGGTCCGCAGAAAGGCGCAGACGCCGCGATGGTTGAGCGCCTTGATGCAGGTTGCCGCCATGTCGCAGACCTTTTCATGAAGATGAGGACAACAGACTTTTCGCTTGAAGCGGGCGCAGGTGCTGCTGGCGGCATGGGCTTTGCCATTCTCGCGGCGCTCAACGGAAAGCTCAAGAGCGGCATCGACACGGTGCTTGATTTGACGCGCTTTGACCAGCGCCTTGCATCCTGTGACCGCGTTGTCACCGGCGAAGGCAGCTTTGACTACCAGAGCCTTATGGGCAAGGTAATCGGCGGCATCGTGAAGCGTGTTTCTGCTGCTGAAAAGCCGGTACCAGTAAGCGTGTTCTGCGGAAAGTGCGGTGCACTTTCAGAAAAGCCAGCCGGGCTCGCCGACATCGTTGAGATTAGCGCCGGACAGGAACTTGAGTATGCGCTGACACACGCTGCCGAAAATGTTGAGTACGCCGCAGAGAAGTGGGCCGCCGCGCTC
>JAZUFS010000191.1:0-7485 GCA_045640805.1 Treponemataceae bacterium | reverse complement strand
TCAGAAAAAGTACATTTATTCTTTTTAAGAAGAAGCTTAAGTTCACGTTTTCCGCCTGAAGGATATACATCTGTCTGGGCCTTAAATACGTGAATGGTAGTTGCTGAAGAATCCAACACTGCTTCAGCTCGTTCCTGAATTTTCTGAATATCTGAGGTCACTATGAATGCTATAGTGTCAATTGCTGCGGATTTGGCAATTATTGCAGCTCCCTCAATTATTTCATCAAGTTTTCTTTGTGAAAGGAATTCCCCTGTACGAACCGTCGGATCAGCATCAAAAAGACGTACGGCAAGTGCTGTGTTGTTCAGCATGCCGTTTTTTTCAGTGTACTTATATAATGTTGATGAAAGTGACCGTGTTTTTTCGAATGTATCAAGTACACCCATATCATACAGAAGTGAGCTGATATCTGCTGATGTATACTTTTTCCAGTCATTTCTTGGCTGTTTACGTCCTAAATAAGAAAAACTACCGTCCGTTCGTACGATTATTCCGTTTGTTTTCTTGCCATTAGGTATTGAAATCTGTCTTGCCCCTGTTACTATACCGGGAACTGTTGCATGGATTGCGGGTGAAAGCGGAGTTTTCTGCGCTATTATCTCGCCTTCTGATACTCGTGTATTTTCCAGGACTTTAGATGCGCATAAAGCTCCGTCTGCATTTAACAGAGGAAGAATTACATAAGGTGGTATATATGCGTCGACAAGTTCTTTGAACTGAGGAAAATCACATTGCAGTTTTTTTATCTTTGTCATTTTTTAAGCCTTTTTATGCAGTATACAGCAAAAAGCAGGATAAAGCAGATTGCACATATTACCGTAGCCGGCAGAATAAGCGTAGAAGTCTCTTTTTTTCCGCTTGCAGCATATCCGGTTGTATAAAAGCCATCCTCTGAGACGAGCAGCTTTTCTACACCTTCTCTTTCATTAAAATCCTGTGTGGCAGAAGAAATGTAATCATCATCAAAAGAGAACATCGTTCTGTCTTTTTCGACAATTCCTTCATCTGTTTCCCTGAAAGATGGCAATACTACTTTTTCATCAGCTTCTGCTGTCGTAAAAGTATCATTCACCTTCCGGTATGCGGCAGTTTCAGAATACCATTTTTCATTAAGAAAATCTGAAAGATCAGGGTTTCTTTCATCATCGTGCATATTACGTAATTGTGCATATGAAGATGCTGAAAAATCATTATCTACAGTATAACTCGAAGGTGCTGGCAGTAACAAGTCTTGAGAATTAATTCCGGCTACCGGTGACAGGGAAAAAACGGAAAGGATAACGAAACAGACGCACGAAACAATGACGGTTAGCAGTGTTTTTGCATTATAACGCCGGTTAATGTTTATCCATTTTGCGTTGACAATATATACGCTTTTAAAATGGCATTCTTCAATTTTCAGACGGATAACCATGAATCTGATGAAAAGCAGCAGTGTTGATGATATAAGACCTGTTATAAACAGGAGGATAGCAGTCTTTCCGCTGAACGATGCAGCAACGAGTCCAGAAACAAGAGAAAGCCATAAGGATGGCTTTTTCAGAAGCGTGCGGATTGCACCATGCCTCATTTCATAAAGATCAATTATGCAGAATACGAAGAGCAGACAGATAATGCCGGCAGCAACTGAATAAAAAGGTACGGCATATGAAACGGAAACAAGCGGAATAAGGCACAGAGCCTTTATGAAATCAATCCTGTTGACAAACATGAGTATGAGGAATGATGCAAAACAGAGTATGGGACACAGAACTGGATATTCTACCGTAGCATCAACACCGAAAGGTATATGTTCACTTTTGAGGATTTGTGTCACTCCATCAAGGCTGTCTGACGGTACATACATCAGGAAGTAGCCTGTAGATTTATCCGTGAAAAAGAAATCACGCATACTCTGTGAAGTAAAGCCTTCATTTTCATAGGGCTTGAGTGTCGGCAGCATGTGATTCTTTACGGTAAAAAGAGAATTCTCGCGTGAAATGACTCCCTCTACGCCACCATCCTTACATAATGAAAAAACTTCCGCTTCAGAATAATCTTTTGATACATATACAACGTTGTAATTCGTCCAGATCTGTACTTTTTCTTCAAGTTTCAGCGAATACATCAATATGAGTGACAGGAATGCGATAAGAAAAGCAGCTGCTGTAAGGACAATCTTTTTCATAGCATGTCCTTACAGAATCGAGAATGCGGTACCAATGAAAATGCCAAGGAAACAACCCATTATGACTTCAAGAGGCTCATGACCGTTAATCTCTTTTACAGGATTGAAATGGATAAGTTCTTTTTCTTTTAATTGTTCGCCCATTCTGTTTATTGTTTTAGCCTGGAGACCACTTGAACGACGGACTCCAAGTGCATCACGGATTACAACAAGTGCGAATGCAAGTGAAAGGCAGAATAAATCAGAACCAAAGCCATCCCTGAAACCTATTGAGGTAAATAATGAACAGACAAGAGGAGAATGACTTGAAGGCATTCCACCGGTCCGCCAGAACATGAGCGCAAAAAGTTCTGTAAAACTGCGGACTTTACCTGACAGAAGTTTAATAAGGGCTTTTATGAACTGCGCAACGAACCAGCTGAAAATGCATGAGAGGAAAATTGGATTAGTGAATAACGCATGCAGTTGTTGGCGCGCTTGACTCATCATATATACATAAAATAGTATATTGAATATGGAATTTGTGCAATATCGGACAGGTAAGGATGATGAAGGACGTCGTCTTGACAAGGTGTTGCGCATCCTTTTTCCAGAGACTCCCCTTTCAGTTTTTTACAGCGCCCTGAGGAAGGGTCTGATCCGCGTAAATGACAGAAAATCAAAAGGTGAATACCGCATTCTTTCGGGTGACATTATTTACGTGGCAGATTTTCTTGAATTTAAACAACACTCAGTACAAAAGTCAGAAAAAAACGAAGTATCGTCCCTGCAACCTGACTGTATTTTCAAAAATGAACATATTTTAATCCTTAATAAGCCATATGACATTCCTGTACATGAAACATCTTCTTACAAAGGAGTCTGTCTCAATCAGATTGTGGTCAGGAAATATGTTCCTTCAGAAGAAAGCCTTTCATTTACACCCGGTCCTTTACACAGACTTGATAGAAAAACAACAGGTCTTATTGCTTTCTCACAATCAATACAGGGAGCTCATGAATTTACGGAACTTCTTAAAAAGCATGAAATTAAAAAGTACTACCTTTCGGTAGTTGACGGTAATCTGACTGAGCCCATTACTTTTTCTGATATGCTTGAAAAAGAAAACAATACGGATGCGCATGGTTTTCATAAAGTTACAGTACTTTCTAAAGATGAAACTTCATCTGATGGAAAAAATGCCGTAACAACCGTCAGACCACTGGAACATGGTTCATTGAATGGACGCGACATTACTTTTGTTGAAGTTTCAATTGAAACCGGACGCACTCACCAGATCCGTTCCCAATGTGCTGCTCACGGATACCCTCTTACCGGAGATGTTTCTTATGGAGGAAGTCATTATAAACAGCATTTTCTGCATGCCTGGAGGCTTGAAATACCACAACCCAATGCTTTGGGTTTACAAAATTCACTGAAAGCTCCCCTTCCCGAGAGTTTTGTCCTCTTTTTACAAAAATACTTGCCCACTTTTGATATATCTCTGTATACTTGATAGTTGACCATGAGTATTTTTAATAACATTGTCTGGAAAGTAAAAGGTGTCACTGTATATGCCCTTGTCGGAGAAAGCGGCACCGGTAAAAGTTTCCGGGCAAAACTACTTGCACAGAAATATGGTATAGATGTCATTATTGATGACGGACTTCTCATTCAGGACGATAAGATTATTGCGGGTCATTCTGCAAAACGCGAATCTACCTTTCTTGCCGCCGTGCGTGTTGCACTTTTTGATGATAAAGAAGATCGTGACGCTGTAGCCCGTGTCCTTCAGAAAAAGAAAAACGTGAAAAAGATACTCATTCTTGGAACATCAGAAAAGATGGTAAACAAGATTGCGCTTCGACTGCAGCTTCCTGCCCCTTCAAAGATTATAAACATCAATGAAATTGCCACACAGGAAGAGATTGACCTGGCAATAAGATCACGCAGGATTGAGGGAAAACACGTAATTCCTGTACCGGCGATTGAAATCAAGAGAAGCTATCCGCAGATATTTTATAACACGGTGAAAGTATTCCTTCGCCGTAAGAACAAGAAACCTGACAGCAAGATTTACGAGAAATCTGTTGTAAGACCGGAGTTTTCAAAAAAAGGCAGAATTGAAATTTCAGAAGCTGCCCTTTCACAGATGGTCATGCATTGTGTCAGTGAGTTTGACAAGCAGATCCGCGTGAAAAAACTGACCATAAAGACAGATGCCCGCGGATACAGATTCATCATTACAATTGATGTACCGTTCGGCATGCAGCTGACAGGAACAATTCACTCCATGCAGAAGTACATAATCGACAATATTGAACGTTATACAGGTATTCTCATTGAGGAAGTCAGTATTGTCATTGATAAAATAATGCAGTGATTATTCTGCAGAAACAACCTGTTTTTCAGTTGTTTCAACATCCGCCTGAATATTTTTTGCTTCTGGTCCTGTATTTTTTAAAGAAGATTTGCGTGAACGTCTCTTCTGTGGGGAGCGTCTTGTGCGTTTCTCTCCTGCCCCTTTTGGAATGCGGATTGTAATACCAAGCCTTTTAAGAGTCTCTTTGATTGCAAACTCAAGTTCAGTCCGCTGTGGATTCATCGGCAGGACGAAATTGCGACACTGAGACCAGGTTTTCGAATATAACTCACCTGCCTGAGAAGCTTCTGCTTCTTTTTTCCAGTCTGTAAGGCTGTCGATGAAATCGTAGATGATGTAAATAAGTTTCTCGCCTATACGTACATCAGGATTTACGGCAACAAGTGCATCAAGGTCGCGCAGATGCTGCAGGTAGTTTTTCTCAAACTCAGGTTTTTCATACATCATGCCGGTTGCTCCCGGCTGTATGTACATGTAAAGGTCTGTCTCAAGGGCAAGTTTTACAATGTCATATGAGTGTCCTGAGTTAACAATTTTCAGGAGTTCTTCTGTCAGGCGTGATGGAGAAACCTGAGAAAGAAGCTTTGCAGACTTACATATTTTGTGTTTAAGCTGATGCGGCAGTTTGAATCCTGTAGACGCAGCATATTTAATTGCCCTGAGCATACGGACAGGATCTTCTACGAAAATGGTCTTTAACGGGATGACGGGTCTTATGATACCGGCTTTTATGTCATTTACACCGTTTACGTAGTCAATGACCTGTTCTTTGAGCGGATCGTAATAGAGTGCATTCAGCGTGAAATCACGGCGCATTACATCTTCATCAATCGTACCGAACCTGTTTCCAATGGTACCGTCGCATGTTGAGCGGAATGTGCTTACTTCAAAGATTTTCGGACCGAAGAATATATGAACAAGGCGGAAACGCTTACCGATGATGCGGGAATTACGGAATAATTTCTTTATGCGTGAAGGTGTCGCATCAGTTACGATATCAAAGTCTTTAGGGGTATGACCAACTATGAGATCACGTACTGCACCACCAACAATATATGCGGTGTAGCCGTAATCCCTCAGTTGAGTAATGACGCGGACAGCATCAGGATCTATTTTATCAAATGGTATGCCGTGTTCTTCTTTTGTGTAGACAACAGCTTTTTTTACAGGTTTTCCGTTTTTATCCTGCGAATATCTGATAAGCACGTGTTAAAAATAACAGATTTCAACACTCTTATGCAAGACGGGATGTAATCCAGCCAAGAATATCCTGCTCCACTTCTTCATGATTTGTCTCATTCAGAAGCTCATGGCGGCATTCAGGATACATCTTGAGTGTAAGGTCCTTTATGCCGTTTTCCTTATAGATTGCATGAAGCTGAGGTACCGTCTTTCCCCAGTCACCTACAGGGTCTTCTTCTCCGGAAATAATGAATACAGGAAGTTCTACCGGTATCTTCTTCATGTTATTCTTTTTATGGATTGTGCATAATCCGCCAAAGAAGTCATAGAAGAATTCGTTAGTGCATTTAAAGCCACAGTATGGATTATCCTGGTACTTCTGAAGTTCAGCCAGATCATGTGAAAGCCAGTCAAATCCTGACTGAGGATTCTGGATATGTGAGTTATATGAACCGAATGCAAGGTTATCAATGAAGTCAGAGCGTTTACGTGCACCTGTAAAGAACTTGATGACACCTGCAATGAAATGTCCTGCGTGAGTAAGTGGAAGGCGCGGACCTGCAGAACCGCAGAGAATGCATCCTGTAATGTCATTTCCGAACTGTTCGATGAATGACTGTGAAACAAATGAACCGAATGAATGACCGAACAGGAAAACCGGCTTATCCGGAAAGTCTTTGTGAGCTTTCATGACCATTTCATGAACGTCAAGTACGACGCGCTGGAAACCGTCCTTATCAGCAAGATAGCCAAGTTCATTAAGATTAGCGGCAGTTTCACCATGTCCGCGATGATCATGTCCGTAGAATGCAATGCCGTTATTGGCACAAATCTCTGCAAAGCGGTCATATCTCATGGCAAATTCTGCCATACCATGACTGAGCTGTACGACAGCCTTTACTTCTCCGTCTGGAAGCCATGTGTGCAGGGCAACTTTCTTGCCATCTGACATTTCAACAAATACAGTTTCTTTTTTCATGTGGAAGCCTCCCTTAAAATCTGATATAGTACTTATACGTAACTGAGAACTGATTATGACTATTATAGCAGATAAAATGGTTTGTGGCGGAGACTGCATAACAAAAATTGACGGAAAGACAATTTTCGTTCCCGGTCTTCTCCCTGGTGAAGAAGCTTCTATTAAAATTGTTGAATCACGCAAAGATTTTGATCGTGCTGAAGTACTCGCCATAACAAAAAGTTCTCCTCACAGAAGACAGGCGCCCTGCCCGTGTTATGGCAGCTGCGGGGGCTGTAATCTCCAGATGGCAGATGATGAATATCAGCGTGAACTTCGTCTGTCAATTCTTCAGGACTGTTTCCGCCGTGGATTTGGTCGGACTTTGAGTACCCTCCCGGATGTTGAAAAAGTCATCAACGATGCATCTGTCCTTTATGGTAATTCATGGGGATACAGAAGCCGCTTCCAGTTTCATTCTGATGGCCTGAAAAAGAAAGCAGATGACGGTATTGTCGCCATAGATAGCTGTCCGGTAGCTACAGAAGCCGTAAACAGAATCCTTAAGGAAAAGAAACTACCGGTAGGATGTGAAAGAACGCACGTTTTTGAAGACCTGATTGCATCTCCAGACGCAGAAAATACTGAATACACAGTATCTATCAATGGAAAACCGCTTCTGTTCAATGTCCGTGGGTTCTTTCAGTCAAATCTTGAGATGATTTCAAAGACGATTACTATGATCGAAACGGAATTGAAATCACGGATTACGTCGGAGGAAAAGTCTCGCATGCTTGATATGTACTGTGGAGT
>JAZUFS010000190.1:0-3311 GCA_045640805.1 Treponemataceae bacterium | reverse complement strand
GATGTGAAGATTGAGCGGATAGAATATCTTGCGACGGAGCATCACATCGAGACCGAGTATGATGCACACGGAATCCGCCTTGACGTATTCGTGAAGGAAAGCGACCGCGTGTTCAACATTGAGATGCAGACGGGGAACTACAGCGACATCATCATGCGGTCGCGCTATTATCAAGGTGCGATGGACGTCGACACGACAGAACGCGGAGTTGATTACAACCGGCTTAAGGAAACTTACATCCTGTTCATCTGCCGTGACGATCCGTTTGGGGTTGGGATTCCGTCATACACGAAAGAGACGCGGTTTCTTGAGACGGATGAGGTTCCGTATGCTGACAAAACGCACGTCGTATTTTATAATTCAAGTGCCTGGGACAAAGCGGAGGACGCGGAGAAACAGGCCGTGCTCCGGTTCATCAGCACGTTGAAGGCTGATTCTGAGTTCACAAAGGAACTTGAGGATTCAATTCACATAGTTAAGTCGAACAGGGACTTTCGGAAGAAGTATATGACGGTAGAATGGGAAATCGCACGTGAAAAGAGGGAAGCCCGCGAGGAAGGCCTTGCTGAGGGTCGCGCAGCGGGAAGAGAAGCCGGCCTTGCCGAAGGTCGTGCTGAAGGAGAAAAGAGTATTCTTCTGAAGCAGATTAAGGCAAAACTGGATAAGAATAAATCCGCTGATCAGATTGCTGATGAGCTTGAAATAACACTTTTACAAGCCCAGGAATTGATAAACTCTCTTACCTGATTGTCCCAGGGCTCAGACGCCCGGCGTTTCGGGCGGCGCACCAGGTGCCCTTTTTCAGGGCCAGTTCTACATTGCCGCTCGTCATGTACTCGTACAGGAAGCCTGCGTTGAAACTGTCGCCGCATCCTATCGTGTTGACGGCGCGCACTTTCTCTGAGGCGCATTCATACAGCGTGCCGCGGTCTGCAGCAAGCGTGCTGTCGGCTCCCCTCGTGACTACTATGATGTTTCCAAGCTCACGACTCTTCTCACAAATCGCCGCGGCAAGATTGCCGGGCCCGTGTATGAACGTCTCGCGGAACTCGGCTTCGTTTATCTTGATGATGTCCGGCGTAAGGGCGGGCGTGCAGGCCTTGAAAGTGGATGTGGCCTTATCAGTGCTGACGAGCAGCAGGCTTAAGAGGTCATTTCCGCGGAAGTCGGCCATGAAGAGCGCGCCTGCTTTTTTTGCAGCGAGCGCAATCTGGGTGATGACATCCTGCGGCCAGAAAGCGGGGCGGCTTCCTGCAAACAGGAGCGCCGTGCGGGGGAGCGCGCCCGCGGCCTTGAAAGCGGTGTCGGCCTTGTCTGCGGAAGAGACCTGGAAGGCAGACGCTCTTGCGAGTGCGGTTCTGAGCGTGAAGAGCAGGTCGCTGACGGGCACGTCGCCTTCGGGAGCGGGTTCCTCCACGACGAGCTCGGTGACTTCACCGGTTGCGTCATCGAGAAGCGTGCAGCATTCGCGCGTGTAGCCCGGAATGAGAACTACTTCGGGATTGAGGCCGTCGCGGGCGGCGAGCTGCAGGAAGAAGTCGGCGTTCTTTTTGCCGAGCGGGCAGATGAGCGTGACGTCATCCGGGGCGGCCGGTGCCTTGAAAGCTGATGATGCCTTATCCGTCGATTTCGTTTCCATCAGCTGAACGAGGACGCGCGCTGAGTTCACGGCTTTCCCGGCAGCGTCGTAGATGTACGAGCGCGAGCGGTTTACCTCGCCCGTTTTCAGGCTGTCGAACGATATCGTTTTCTGAATGCCGGCGCTCAGGCACAGCGTGACTATTGAGCTCATTCGATCTTTATCTCCATGAAGTACAGGAAGGACTGCGCCTCAGGCAGTGAGAAGCGCCCGTCTTTCATTCTGTTGGCGAAAGGGTCTATCGCATATCCGTGGGCGCTGGTGAAATCTGCGTTCTTGAAGATGCAGGCGTCGAACATCGTGCTGTCGAATGAAGACGCGTCAAAGCATGTATCCGTCAGATCACAGGCAAGGAATTCGCTTTCACGGATGGTGCATCCGATGAAGGTCGCTTCTTTCAGGCGGTTCGATTCAAACACGCATGAGTTTATCAGGCAGTCGTTGAAGGCGGGCGTAAAGCCGAACTTATTGCAGCCACCGAACGCAAGGCCCATGAGCTTGCAATTGTCGAACGTGACGGTGTCGAGCGTCGTGTTATCAAAGCGCGTCAGGACAAAATCGCAGCGGGTGAACGTGCAGTTCCTGAAGACCGCACGCTCAAGGTGCGCCTTCACAAAATGACAGCCGGTAAAGGTGCAGTTCTCAAAATCGTTGTCGTGAACGGCGAGTTCCGCAAAATCCACAGACTCATACACTTTTCCAAGATGTTCGGGACCGCTCTTAAGCTCATCAAGCTGCTTATCCGCACCCGCCGGCTCATCCTCTTTCTGCTCCCGTTTTGCAGCCTCCGCCGCGCGCTTTGCGGTGTTCCTGACTTCATCCATATCAAAGATGTCGAACATTTCAAGCTGACTGTCGTTTTCTTTATCTGATGCCATGATGAAAGTATACACAGTGAGGCGCCTTTTCGCTATACTTAAGGCATGAAACAGTTTGTATACGAAACACATCTTCATACATGCGAAGGAAGTGCCTGCGGAGTGACTCCGGGCGCCGATTACATTGAAGCTTACAGCAAGGCAGGATATGCCGGCATCATCGTGACGGACCACTTTTTCAACGGCAACTGTGCTGTCGACAGAAACCTTCCGTGGGAAGAAAAAGTCAACCTGTACTGCCTGGGCTATGAGCACGCACTTGAGCGCGCCCGTCTCTGGAATGAGGCACATGGAACTGACTTCAAGGTGTTTTTCGGCATTGAATACAACTACGACTGTGATGAATACCTGATTTACGGCATCGACAAGGCGTATCTGCTTGCACATCCTGAAATCATGGAATGGTCTCACGACGAGCTTTTCCGCCAGATGGATGAAGCAGGCTTCCTGATGGTACAGGCCCATCCGTTCAGGAAGCGCGGTTACATCAAGGAAATACACCTGCATCCTGAATGCGTGCATGCGGTGGAAGCGTACAACGCAAACAACAGGCCCGAGGAAAACCCACAGGCGTTTGAGTATGCGAAAGAGCACTGCCTGCCTGTTACAAGCGGCACGGACATGCATCACTTTGGCCCGCAGCTGATGGAGTTTGGCGGCATGGCGTTCGACAAGCCGCTTGAAAGCGTGTTCGACTATGTGAAAGCAGTCAAAGCTGCGGGTGCTGCACTGAAAGCAGATGCTGCGGCAGGCCTTACAAGCGGATACGAGGCGCTGTACACAGGAGCATAAGC
>JAZUFS010000189.1:0-1514 GCA_045640805.1 Treponemataceae bacterium | reverse complement strand
AGGTAAAGCACGTTATCACCATCGGAAAGTGCGAAGACGGTCTCTTCGGGCTTTGATGAGGGGGTAAATTCAGATTCAAAATCATCTTCTATGATGTAGGCGCCGTGAGTGTCTGCCCAACGCAGATATTCACGGCGTTTTGATGCGCTGGTGGTAATTCCGCTCGGGAAGCTGCGATACGGAGATATGTGAATGACGTCAGCGCTGCATGAGCCAAGTGCTTCGGTGGTTATTCCGTCCGAGCCGAGGGTAAGGAGCTGCAAGGTGATACCGTTTGTGGCGTAGACTTTTTCAATTTTCGAGTAGGAAGGATTCTCAATGCCGAAGACTTTGTCACGCCCGAAGAACTGCACCAGAAGACCGTACAGGTACTCAGAGCCTGCTCCGATGATAATCTGCTCGGGGGATACGTGTATGCCGCGGCTTCGCGCCAGATAATCAGAAAGAGCCTCGCGAAGAAGAGGAAGTCCGAAACCCGGAACGCGGACAAGAAGCGTCTCTGCACGGTCTGAAATTACCTTTCGCATGGTCTTGGCGTAGGCAGAGAAGGGAAAAGCTGTGCCTGAAAAAGGGACTGTATCTACTGCTGTAGAATGAACTGTCTTTGAGGTTCCCTGTTCACACTCATAGAACTTCGCCGCCTTTGTTTCGTGGGAAAAACTGTCCTCATGACGGAAACTTACGAAATAGCCGCTTCTCTCATGAGCGTCCAGATATCCCTCGTCGCAAAGCAGTGAGAAGGCGTGCTCGGCAGTGACAGGGCTTACGCCGTACCTGTCAATGATGACACGTTTTGACGGAAAGCGGGAATTAAGCGGAAAAACGCCGGATATTATCTCGTCGCGCAGCTTCTCATAGAGCTGCAGATATACAGGTCTTCCCTCTGCAAAGAGGTCGTTGTTTTTTCTTTTCATAATTGCCTCCACATTGCTTCCATCAAAACTGGTATTATAAAAAACCTCAATTCTGGTACTTTTAATAATGTCACGATGATTGTATATTACGCAATGATGAAAGTCAAGTTGTAGCATTGACGGAAAGGAACGGGCAGAAGCCGGATATGGAAGAAAACAGAAAAAATGAAAACATGCAGTCAGATAACCGGGATACAGGCAAAATAGCCAGAAGTGCAACCGGTACATGCATTACGCTGATAGGTGCTATGGCTTGCTATGTCACGAGAGCGGAAGCGATAGCCGAGGGCGCGGGAATGTTTCGGAAAGTGCTTTTTGCAGGCAGTCTGATAGCGGCGATTGTCGGCCTGCTGATTCTTGGCACGGCATTCATGCCGAAGCAGAAAACCGATATCAGAAAGCTGACGATGGCGGCTATGATGGCGGCATTATGCTACATTGGGTTCGCTTTCCTGAAAATAGATATTCCTGTTCCGGGGTCGATGGAAAAATCGGCATTTCATCTGGGCAATGTATTCTGCGTACTGGCGGCCCTGATACTCGGAGGCGTATGGGGAGGTCTTGCCGGAGCTGTCGGCATGACAATAGGTGACTTGTTCG